>WRGS01000117.1 GCA_009787075.1 Paludibacter sp. | reverse complement strand
CAGAAAAGAAAAAAGATTTGTTAGATATGCAATAAGGAATTTCATTTGTTGTTTGTTTGTCGTTTTTTATAACATTAAATTTAATGGTGTAAAATTACATCAAGTTTTATTGTGCAGCATAAATTTTTATGTTGTTTAACATAAAAATTTAATGCAAACGTTTTCAGAGGTCTTTGTTTGCAGGATTTGTAATGCGAAAAAACAAAATCGGATTAAAAAACCATGCATAAAAATAATCTCTAAAATTTTCAAGCAAACTCTTTGAAGTTATCAATAAAGAATAAAAATTTTTTCTAATTTTGCAGCACAAACATTTTTTATCAAATTATGGCTATTTATATTGTACTTTTTATTGTGTTTTTGATGGCGGTGGGCTTTTTTGCGGCAGCCGAATGCAGTTTGGTGCAGGTGCGCGGTTCGCAACTCGAAGATAAAATTATGGCAGAAAGCCGTTCGGCTAAACTTGCCAAAAAAATTATTGACAATATTGACAAATATCTTACTGCAATTCGTATTTGTATTGTTATTTCGTTTATTTTATGCGTTTTATATGCTGTAAAGGCGTATCCTTTTGTTTTTACAAGTTTTGACACGGAAGTTATTACTTTTTTGGACATTACGCTTTTTGTGCTTATAATCGCTGTTTTAACTTTAATTTTTGGAATAATTGTTCCAAATTCGATAGCGGCGCATTTTTCTCAAACAACTGCGCGGATTGTAGCCCTTCCTGTAAGGTTGTTATATCTGATTTTAAGTCCGTTAGTTTGGTTTGTTAATTTTATTTCAAAAATTTTGCTTTCGATTTTTGGAGTTGAAATTTTTTCTGAACAGGAAACTTACACACAGGAAGAATTAAAATATCTGATTGAGCAGGCATCGGAGCAAGTGGTTGATAATGAGGGAGATACGCAGGAAGAAAATGCAAAATTAAATATTATTAAAAATGCTTTTGAATTTTCGGAGCGCAATGTACGGCAAGTTATGGTGCCGCGCACACAAATGATTGCTATCGACCTTGAAGATTACGACCGAAAAACAATCGAATATGTTATTGACGAAGGGTTTTCACGCATTCCGTGTTATGAGGATAGCGTTGATAATATTGTCGGAATGGTGCATTTGAAGGATATTCTCAAAGAACTGCGCAAAAAGGAAACTGTTGATTTGAAATCAATTTTGCGCACGATTGCATTTGTGCCTGAATCTAAACCTATTGTGTTGTTACTTAGTGAGTTTCAGCAAAATCATCAACAAATGGCGATGGTTGTAAATGAATATGGCGGCATTGAAGGGTTAGTTACCATGGAAGATATTCTGGAAGAACTTGTCGGTGAAATTCAGGACGAATCGGACAACGAAATGCCTTTTGTGCAGCAAGTTGGCGAGAAAACTTATCACATTCTTGCTACCGCCGCTATTTCCGACATCAACGATTATTTGCCGCATCCAGTTGACCGCGAAAAACAATATGATACTTTGGCTGGATATTTAATTGATAAATTTGGTAAAATTCCGCTTTTGAAAGACAAATTGACATCAGATAATTATGAATTTGTAATTTTAAAAAAATCAAAAACATCAATTATTTTAGTTCAAGCGCACGATTTAGTTGTTGAAAATGAGGATTGAAGTCTTTTTATTCAAAGTAAATTAAAAATTTTTATAAAAATGAAAAACATTGAAATAGAACGTAAGTTTTTGCTGAAAAATGATAATTATAAACCATTGATTACCAAATCATTCAAGATAAGGCAAGGTTATATTTCCAGCGGACAGGGACACAGCGTACGCGTACGCAGCAAAGGCGACAAAGCGTATCTGACAATCAAAGGCGCAACCAACCAAAACGGAATTTCGCGCTTTGAATGGGAACATGAAATTGAACTTGATGACCTTGATGGACTGTTTTTGTTGTGCATAAACGGAATTATTGAAAAAACGCGCCATATTGTACCTTCGGGCAAGCATATTATCGAAATTGATGAATTTGAAGGCGATAATAAAGGTCTTGTTTTGGCAGAAATTGAATTGGAAAGCGAAAACGAGCCATACGAAAAACCCGAATGGCTTGGAAAAGAAGTTACAGGTAATAGACAGTATTACAATTCTTTTCTGTCAAAATTTCCGTATAAAACTTGGGAAGCAGATTTTTTAATTTGAATAAAAAAACAATACTGTTGTAAAAATTTCATTAAAAAATTCACAAATGAAAATTCACAAAATTGAGGCGGGAACGTTTTATTGTGACGGTGGAGCGGTTTTTGGCGTTGTACCGAAGCGTGTGTGGCAAAAACGCTATCCGTGCAATGACGATAATTTTTGCAAAATGGCGATGCGTTGCCTGCTTATTGACACAGGCAAGCGGCTTGTGCTGATTGATACAGGCGCGGGAACAAAACATTTGGAGCAACTTAAATATTACAATATCAGCGATTTGGTTGATTTTGAAACTGAACTTGCAGCATTGGGTTATTGTTGTGCCGATATAACTGACGTTGTGCAAACGCACTTGCATTTTGACCATTGCGGCGGCGGGACGTACTTTACAGACAAAGAAAAAACAGAAATTCGCCCGACTTTTCCCAACGCAACTTTTTGGGTTGGCAAAAAGCAGTGGGATAATTATTTGCACCCAAATGTGCGCGAAGCCGATTCGTATTTCTACGAAAATATGTTGCCGTTGATGGAATTGCAGCGTATTCGCCTGATTGACAGCGATTATACGCTTTGTCCTGAAATTAATCTGCGCCTGTTCGACGGACATTCGCGCGGACAAATTGTTCCGTACATCAAGTTTGGCAATGTATCGCTCGTTTTTTGCGGCGATGTAATTCCGCTTGCCGCCAATATTCCTGTTGCGTGGGTTTCGGCTTTCGATTGCTGCCCGCTTACTTCAATGAACGACAAAATTCGTTTGCTTGAAGAAGCCGCCAAACAACAACAAATACTTGTGTTTGAACACGATGCTTACGTTGAATGTTGCAAGGTCGGCGAAGTTAATGGAAGAATAAAAGCATTGGAAATGTTAAAAATTGAAGAATTAAAATTCATCATAAATAATTAGCAATCAGATTACAAAGGACATAAATTGCATTTATTACACAAAAAACAATAAAAATAATTCCGTAAAAATTTGAAGTGCGCAAAGTTACAGGATGCGAAAAAAATACGGCAAAAAGCGCGACAAGTATCGGCAAAAACATATAAAATGCTTGTGGAAAGCAAATTAAAATTATTAATATTGAAATAAAAAATATTAAAATAAAATTCAGATTTGTCCGCGTGCGAAAATTGTTGAGCAAAGCATTTGTGTAGATTCCAAAAAGTGATAAAATCCACATTATAAATATTATAACAAAGAAAATACTGTGGAAATTAATTAAATTTTTCCAAACCAACAGCCATTTTAATCCGATATTTTCAAAAAGCGAAATGAAAAATTGAAAATAATTCTGATTTAAAGCAAAGCAGAAAATAGCAAAACAGAAAATAGCGGGCGTAATCATTCCGATAAGCGTTGCTAAAAAAACCCGCAGCGACATTGCCCGCAACTGTGCAATGCCTAACCAAACAGGAACAAAAAGCAGCAAAAATTCGGGGAAAAGCAACCAGCCGATGCACGCAATAAGAAAACTGCTCAAAAAGGCTGCTTCAGTCTGTTCTGTCCTGCGGTACATTTTCAAAAAATTGAAAAATGAAATCAGCAAAAATGTCAACGCGAGGTTTGCAGTAATGTTGTAATGCACTGAATTAAACGCGCTTATCAAAATAAAAAAAGTCAGAAACAGCACGAAGGTTTTTTCGCGCACAATGGTGAAAATGTTATTGAGTTGGTAAAGCAAAATGCTGTTAACGAATGACAGAACAAGGCAAACAATGGTTGTAATGATATTTGAGGCAGGTAAAACTGTTTGCAAAAGCCGTGTGAGCGGCAGAATATTCTGATTTTCGATGTATGCGGGCAAAATTTTGGCAGGCACAAACCACAAAAGCGCACAACCAACTACCCACAAGGCAACCAGCGGGATAGGCGGATTTATTGTTTTGCGAAGTAGAATTTGCATCAATTTTTTTTGCAAAAGTACCGTTTTTTTTTGGGAAAAAATATTTTTTGAAAGTAAAATATTGATTTTTTGCCTCAAAAGTTGTACCTTTGCGCCCGATTTTTTCAAAAATAAATCATATTTTATGTCAAAAAATAGACAATGTTCGTTTTGCGGACGAAAGGAATCTTCTGTAAAAATGATGATTTCGGGCTTAAATCAAACATATATTTGCGATGACTGTGCCAGTCAGGCAGCCCAAATTGTAAAAGAAAACGAAATACTGTTGCGGCAGCAAAACAACGTGTACAATAAAAATTCTGTTCCCAAACCTTTGGAAATTAAAAAATTCCTTGACCAATACGTTATTGGACAGGACGATGCCAAACGTTTTCTTTCCGTTGCGGTTTATAATCACTATAAACGTTTGATGCAAAATGTTGACAATGATGATGTTGAAATTGAAAAATCGAATATAATAATGGTTGGCGCAACAGGTACAGGTAAAACTTTGCTTGCCAAAACCATTGCACGTAAACTTCACGTTCCTTTTGCCATTGTCGATGCAACGGTTTTAACCGAAGCAGGATACGTTGGCGAAGATGTTGAAACAATTCTTACCCGATTGTTGCAAGTGGCTGATTATGATGTAGAAGCAGCGCAACGCGGCATTGTTTTTATTGACGAAATTGATAAAATTGCACGTAAAAGCGACAATCCTTCACTTACGCGCGATGTTAGCGGCGAGGGCGTTCAGCAGGGTTTGCTCAAATTGCTCGAAGGGTCGATTGTACAAGTGCCGCCCAATGGCGGACGCAAACATCCTGAACAGAAAATGATTGCTGTTGATACGCAAAATATTTTATTTATCTGCGGCGGCGCATTTGACGGAATTGAAAAGAAAATTGCACAACGACTTAATACTCAGGTTGTTGGATATGAAGCATCGTTGCAAACAAACCATATTGACCGCGATAATCTTTTGCAGTATATTGCTCCGCAAGACCTCAAATCGTTTGGATTAATTCCCGAAATAATCGGACGTTTGCCTATTTTGACCTATCTCAAACCGCTTGGACGCGATGCTCTGCGCAAAATTCTTACAGAACCTAAAAATTCTATTATAAGGCAATATACCAAACTTTTTGCTATGGACGGAATTACGCTCACCTTTGATGACGATACGCTGGAATATATTGTAGATAAGGCTATTGAATTCAAACTTGGCGCACGCGGACTTCGCGCCATTGTGGAAACAATTATGATTGATTCAATGTTTGAAATGCCTTCTTCCGATAATAAACAGTTTAAAGTAGGCATTGATTACGCCCGCGAAAAAATAGAAAAAACAAGCGAACAAAAGTTGAAAGTGGCGTAAAGGAAAATGTTTTTTTCAAAAATTCCACTCTAATTAATCCACTCAAATACCGTTCAACCACATTTGCAATGCGGCAATTGTTAGCATGCGCGCCTATTTGCAAAGTTATGAAAATTTGAAATATCCGCTCAGTATTGTTGTGGAGCAAAAAAAGTGATTTTACTGTGAATGTATTATATGGAAAAAACACTGTATATATTAGGATATATTATAATTTTATTGCCTATAATATTTTTTGGTATTGTAAATTCAACTCACAAAT
>WRGS01000116.1 GCA_009787075.1 Paludibacter sp. | reverse complement strand
GTGAGCGCTTGCGGGTCCCAATTCACCATTCGCACACCGCGGTAAATTTTACCTTTATTATACAAATCGCAGAATACTTTCATCACCGATTGCGAGCGTTTTTCGTCCATCGTGAAACACGTTCTGTCCCAGTCGCACGAACAGCCGAGTTTTTTGAGTTGTTCGAGGATAATTCCGCCGTGTTTGTGCGTCCAGTCCCATGCGTGTTCCAAGAATTTTTCGCGCGTCAAATCACTTTTTTTGATACCTTCGGCAGCGAGTTTTGCAACCACTTTTGCTTCCGTAGCAATTGAGGCGTGGTCGGTACCGGGCACCCAGCAGGCGTTTTTGCCTTGCATACGTGCGCGGCGAATAAGTATGTCCTGAATCGTGTTGTTAAGCATATGTCCCATATGTAACACGCCCGTTACATTGGGCGGAGGAATGACGATAGTGTAAGGCTCGCGGTCGTCGGGCTCAGAACGGAAAAATCCGTTATCCAACCAGTATTGATACCACTTCGACTCAATTTCTTCGGGGCTGTATTTTGACGAAAGTTCCATATATTTTAATTTACGATTTTTACAATTTATGTTTTTTTCAAAAAAAATAATTTTTAACTTTTAATCATTCAACGCTTTTGCTATTGCCTCAGCAATTTTGTCAATTCCCTCGTTTAACCTGTTGCCAAGCATCATTTTTATCATCATTGGAAGGTCGGCTGTAAGCGAAAGTGCAATTTCTGATTCTGCGAGCGAAGTTTCTTTTATATTTATTTGTAAATCAGCGTCTTTGAGCATTGATTTTAGTTGATAACGCACAAATTTTTCAGGCTCTGTTTCAATGATATGCAAAGAAATTGTTCCTGCCATATCCACATCAAACGAAATTTCATTGTCCGAAATTGTAAGGTTTTTTACAGAACTTGATTCGGCAATTTTTTCTTGAAAATTTTCAATGTTTTTCAAACTGCTCAACTGTAAAAACACTTCTGTACTACTTTTGTTAATTGATTTTGCGTTGCTTTGGTATGTTGTCATAAAAATTTAATAATTGAACTTTTGCAAGTTGCACAACTTGCTGATATATAATAAAAAAAGCAGCATTTTATTTTATAAGATACTTAAATTCAGCGATTTAATATTGTAAAATAAAAAATAAACGCTACGATGCAAAAGTACAAAATTTATTTTACAACTCAAATATTTTTTTACAAACCAGCATTTTCAATTATTTACAATCATCCGTTTTTTTTTGAAAAATTTACAGTAATTTAGAATGATTATAAATAAGGAATATTTTTATTTTTTTTCAAAAATATCAAAAATACTTCATTATTAGAGTTTTAAGAAAATTTGATTTCGCTTTGCGCCTATAAAACAAATGCTTGGATAAGTTGCTTATTTTCAATATTTTAAAAATGTTTTTCAAGTAAAGCATTGAAAATAACGGTTTTTAAACTAATTAATTGAAATGTAATATCTTAAAATGTTTTTTAATATTCCAAATAAAAAATGATTTTTTTTAGAATTATTTTTTTTAGAATTTTGCAGAAAATTTTTGAGAAAAAAAAGAGGTTTAGAGAAATGAAAAACAACGAACAAACTAAGACAGCAAAAACCATGCAACACGAACAAATGTGGTCAAAGTGTTTGACTGTAATCAAAGACAATATCAACGACAGCGCATTTAATACATGGTTTGCACCGATTGTTCCGCTCAAATACGAGCGGGAAATACTCGTACTGCAAGTGCCAAGTCAGTTTTTTGTTGAATATATTGAAGAAAAATATATTGACCTTTTGCGAAGAACTCTACATCGAGTTATAGGCGCTGGTACAAAACTTGAATACAGAGTTTTAATTGATAAATCGAGCAACAGCAGTACACAAATTCCGTCTAATATTGAGCAGCCAAAACCCGCGCAAACCCCCAAACCCTCGTTGAAAAATCCTTATGAAAAACCCGCATTGCCCGAAATTGACCCGCAACTGAATTTTTCGTATAATTTTGGAAATCTCATTGAAGGCAACAGCAATATTCTTGCGCGTTCTGCAGGTGAAAGCATTGCTCGCGAGCCTGGAAAAACTGTTTTCAATCCGCTGTTCGTTTATGGTCAATCGGGAGTTGGAAAAACGCATTTGGCAAATGCTATCGGCGTGATGTGCAAGCAGTTGCATCAGCAAAAACGTATTTTGTATGTTTCTGCAAATACTTTTCAAATTCAATATACAGACGCAGTGCGCAATAATACGGTTAATGATTTTCTGAATTTTTACCAAACTATTGATGTACTGATTATTGACGATGTACAGGAATTGGAAGGTAAAACCGCTACACAAAATACTTTTTTCCATATTTTCAATCATTTACATCAAAACGGCAAGCAGATTGTCCTCACTTCCGACCGTCCGCCAATGGCGATAAAGAACCTCGAACAACGTCTTTTGACACGGTTTAAATGGGGTTTGAATGCTGAAATAGAAAAACCGAGTTTTGAACTGAGAAAGAAAATTTTGGAAGATAAAATTTACCGCGACGGACTCGAAATTCCTGCGGCAATTGTTGATTATATTGCTGAAAATGTTACAGACAGCGTGCGCGACCTTGAAGGCGTATTAATCTCAATATTAGCGCATTCTACCCTTACCAACAAAAATATTGACATCAAACTTGCAGAAAAAATCATTTCGCGCATTACCGTTGTTACTCCGAAAATTACTACCATTGAACAGATTCGAGATGCAGTTTGTAAATATTATTCTCTTTCGGTTGAGGCGATTTCTACCAAAAGCCGCAAGCGCGAGGTTGTTCAGGCGCGTCAAATAGCAATGTATCTTTCCAAGCAAATGACGCAAAATTCGCTTGCGGCAATTGGCTTGGCAATTGGCAAACGCGACCATGCCACCGTCTTGCATGCCTGCAAAACTGTTGGCGACCAAATTCAAATTGACAAACATTTCCGCAGCGAAGTGCAGGAAATAGAAGGAATGTTAAAAAAGAAATAAAAATCAGTTTTTTAATTTCATCAATTAAAATCCATAAAAAGCAAGTTGCAGATAATTGATTACCTGCAACTTGCGCCTTTTTTGTTGCTTTTACAAATTATCTTGTCAAATTTGGCGTAATAAGTTTGTAACCTTTACCGTGAATGTTGATAATTGCAACATTGGGGTCGCCAGATAAAAGTTTGCGCAACTTTGTGATATACACGTCCATACTGCGTGCATTGAAATAATTGTCGTCAACCCAAATGGTTTTCAAAGCGTAATTACGTTCCAAAATATCATTTGTATTCGAGGCAAGCAAAGTGAGTAATTCCGACTCTTTTGTAGTAAGTTTCAGCACTTCTTTACCGCGCACAAGTATTTGTTTTTGTGTATCGAAAAAGAATTCACCAAGTTGATAATCAGTAATTTCCTTCAACTTTTTACCATTTACACGACGTAAAATCGACTCAATGCGGTAAAGTAACTCTTCCATCGAAAACGGTTTGGACAAATAATCGTCTGCACCAAGTTTGAACCCTTGCAAAATATCTTCTTTCATTGATTTTGCAGTAAGGAAAATAATAGGCACATCAGAACGCGTTGTCCTGATTTCTTTGGCAAGCGTAAAACCGTCTTTTTTGGGCATCATCACGTCCAAAACGCAGAGGTCAAAATTTTCGCGTTGAAACGCCTTAAAACCCGCTTCTCCATCAGGTTGCAGGTCAGCGTAATAACCTTTACTATTCAGGTATTCGCGAAGGAGCATACCCAAATTTTCGTCATCTTCGCAAAGCAAGATTTTTACTTTTTCTTCTGTCATAATTTCTATAAATTATTAAATGTTAAATACTTAATTATTGTTTTTTATAAATTAAAATTTATTTTATATCTGCCGATATTACTGGAATTGAAATAATAAATTTTGTTCCCAAACCGGGTTCGCTTTCCACTTTGATTGCTCCGTGATGTTCTAAAATCATTTTTTTTACATAAGTAAGCCCAAGTCCGAAACCCTTGATATTGTGAGTATTACCTGTTGAAACGCGGAAAAATTTCTCAAAAATTCGTTTCTGGTCTTCTTTTCTGATTCCGATTCCATTGTCTTCAATTTCAATAAAAATTTTGTCTTTTTCGTTCCTCGTTACCACTGTAAGCAAAAGCGGTTTGTCGCTGCTGTATTTGAGAGCATTATCCATTAAATTATAAATAATATTTGTAAAATGAACCTCATCAACAATAGCGCAGTCGTTTTTTGCCTCAAGTTTTGAAATAATTTTTCCGCCTTTACTTTGAACTTTTAACGAGAAATTATTTATAATATCTGTAATCAACTCATTTATCGACAATTCTGTAAGAGAAAGCGTTGAGTTCTCTTTTTCAAACATTGCCATTTGCAGCACTTTATCTACCTGAAAACCAAGACGTTTGGTTTCGTCGCTAATAACGGCAGAAATATGTTTCATCATTTCCGGCGATTTGCCAATCGAACTGTCTTTGAGCATTTGCGCAGCAAGCGAAATTGATGAAATAGGAGTTTTAAACTCGTGAGTCATATTATTTATAAAGTCGGTTTTCATTATTTCCAATTGTTTTTGACGCATAATAATAATTATCGTCGAAATAAAAATAATGAGAATCAGCAACATAAATCCAACCGATGGCAAAAGCAAATTCATTGATTTTAAAATAAAATTTTGTTTTTCAGGAAAAATAACTTTCAGAAAAACAGGATTTTTCGCATTTTCGAGCGGGAAAAACTGCTGTTTATAACTTGCATTTTTTGCTATGTTATACGAAAGCGGTTGCGCATTGTCGGATTTGTAAATCATATTCCCCGATTTACCTACAACATACACATAATATGGCTGAGTAATTCCCTTACTGTCAAAAAGCGTATGTAAAATATTCTCAACATCTTCAAAATCAATGCGTCGCTCAATGCTTCGCTCTTCTGATTGGCGCATCCAGCGAAAAACTGCCTGATCGAGAATTGTTTTTCGGCGCGAAAAATTTTCCTGAAACAATTCCTGCAAATAGCGCGAAGTTTCCTCAATGGTCGCTTTTCCGTGTCCTGTCGAAAGGCGAATTAACGGACGAGCTGTATTTGCCGTAATGCTCGTTGTATCAATGTTTTGCGATGGTTTATAACCTTCGGGATACATAAAAGCCAGAATCTTTTTATCGGGGCTATAGTTCTCTTTTTCAAGCGATTGCGACAAAAATTCCAACGCTTCGTTTTCTTCAATCAGCGAAACCGTTTGCGAAAGCGTATATTGTACATTTTCATTAAACTGCTCTTCAACAATTTTGGCGTTGGTTGTGATATAACGCACTTGCAGTATTACCAAACCGATAAAACTGAATACCATTGCCAAAACTAAAAAAATTAATCTGCTGCGCCTCATTGCAATTTATAAATTGAAAAATTTGCGTTTTTATTCAAAAAATTTTTAACATTTTTAATATTAATTTATTTACTGCTAAAATTGAGCCAAATTATTATTTCAAATCAAAAAATTAATTATTTTTAAGTAAAAATTATTTTTTGGCAATAAAAAAATCACCTTAAAAACCATATAATTATATTGAATATTTGTTAATAAAAACATATAAAATACCTGTTTAAAGTTAAATAAAACGGCATTTGTCTGTTAATTTTACTTTTTTT
>WRGS01000115.1 GCA_009787075.1 Paludibacter sp. | reverse complement strand
TTTGCCTATTAATATTTCAAGTTCGTCCAAGGTAGCGGAAGCGATGCGTTTAACGCTTTTAAAATTTTGTAAAAGATAATTTTTTGTTTGCGTTCCAATACCTTTTATCTCGTCTAATTCGGACTTTACCTGTTTTTTGCTGCGTTTTTGTCTGTGAAATTTTATAGCATATCGATGTACTTCATCTTGCATCGCCATAAAAAATTTAAAAATCATATCGGTTGGTTTTAAGCCAACCGCTTGCGGCGGAAATCCTGTCAAAACCTCATTTGTACGATGTTTTTCGTTTTTTGCCAGCCCAGCAATTGGAATTTCCAAACCAAGTTCGCCTTCTGTAATTTGCCTTATTGCCGTCATTTGTCCGATGCCTCCGTCTGCAATAATCAAATCTGGCAAATCGCCGTTTTCCGCAATTAATCGGGTATAACGGCGGCGCACAACTTCACGCATCGAGGCGTAATCGTCAATGCCTTCAACAGTTTTGATATTGTATTTTCTATAATTTTTCTTCGATGGCTTGCCGCGAAAATAAACAACGCATGCCGCTACCGCCGAACTGCCCGAAATATTGGAATTGTCAAAAATCTCAATTCTCATCGGAGGTTTTTTCAATTGAAGTTTTGCCTGAACTTCTTTCATAAGTTGCATTCCGCGCTGGTCGGGGTTAAGTTTCTCTATTTGTTTGAGTTTGTCTATTTTGTATTGAGCCACATTTTGCTGGGCAAGATTAAGCAGTTTTTTGCGGTCGCCGCGAATTGGAATTGTGATTTTAACGTCATTTATTGGAAATTCTATTTCAAACGGCACAACAATTTCCTTTGATGTGGAATTAAAATTTTCTCTTAAATTCAAAATTGCCAAAGCAAAAATATCTTCTTTTTCTTCGTCTATTTGTTTTTTATATTCAACAGTCAAACCTTGAATAATTGCGCCTTTTTGTACGCGCAAAACAGAAATGAACGCAGAATTTTCGTTTTCATCGTATCCGAAAACATCGGTACTTTCTATTACGGTATTTGCTATAATTGTTTTTGATATAAAATTATCCAATAAATCGTATTTTTGTTTTAATTCAAAAGCGCGTTCAAATTCTAATTTATCCGAATAATTGTTGATTTCCCGCAAAATCATTTTTTGAATTTCAACAGCGTTTCCCTTAATAATTTGACGAATATTTTCAATATTTTGCAAGTATTCATCGTGAGTTTCTCGCCCAACGCACACGCCGTTGCACAAATGAATATGATATTTAAGGCAAACTTTGTACTTTTTTTTATCAATTCCTTCCGTAGTCATCGGCATTTTGCAGGTGCGAATTTGAAAAATTTTATGCGTAACATCAAGCAAATAATTCAAAGCCGACACAGAAGAATAAGGACCAAAATATTCCGAGCCGTCTTTTATAATTTTTCTGGTTTTGAAAACTCGCGGAAATTCCTCATTGGATATACAAATAGACGGAAAAGTTTTGTCGTCTTTGAGCATTATATTGTAGCGAGGCTGTAACTGTTTTATCAAATTATTTTCGAGCAAAAGCGCATCAGCCTCATTTGCCACAACAATATATTTGATATAAGCAATATTTTTTACAAGCACGTATGTTTTCGGTTGCTCGTGCTTTTTTGTAAAATACGACGACACGCGCTTGTACAAATCTTTTGCTTTACCAACGTAAATAATCTCATCTTTGGAGTTAAAATATTGATATACACCCGGAAGATGAGGCAAAGATATTATTTGCTCTTGAATATCCATTATTTTTTAAAAACATTTATTGTTCCACGTGGAACAATTACATTTAATCGTGTGTTTTTATAAAAAACTATTTTAATGCACTTCAATTTTTATTACAAAAACACAAAGCATTTCAAATATAATTAAAATAAAAAAATCACCTGCCAATCATTACCAGCAACACACTAACATCAGAAGGCGAAACTCCGGGAATACGACTCGCCTGACCTATTGTTTCGGGGTTGATGCGCGTAAGTTTCTGGCGTGCTTCGGTCGATAAAGATTGTATAGAATTATAATCAATTTTATCTTTAATATAAATACGTTCCAATCGCTGCAGTTTGTCGGCAAGGAGTTTTTCCCGCTCAATATAACCAGCATATTTTAGATTTATTTCGGTGGACTCTATAATTTCTTCACGCCTGCTTAAAATGTTTTCAACTTTGATTTTCAATTCTGGAACAAAATCAATCAATTCCGACAAATTAATTTGCGGACGCAAAACAATTTCCGAAAGTTTAACGCTTTGTTTTAATGGCGTGGAATTTTTATTTTCTAAAAAAGAATTAATTTCATCAGGTTTAATCGAATAATTTTTCAAAAAATCAATTAAATTTTCCTGTTCCAAAAGTTTTGTTTTTAACAAATCGAAACGATATATATCTGCCAAACCAAGATTATAACTTTTTTCTGTTAAACGTGCATCAGCATCATCTTGACGCAACAGCAAACGGTATTCCGCTCGCGAAGTAAACATACGATACGGCTCATCAACACCTTTGGTAACAAGGTCGTCAATAAGCACGCCGATATACGCCTCGTCTCTCGCAAGAGTAAAATTTTCCTCTCCATTGCAGCGCAAATGCGCGTTTATTCCTGCAATTATGCCCTGCCCTGCCGCCTCTTCGTAGCCTGTTGTTCCGTTGATTTGCCCTGCAAAAAACAAATTTTTCATCAATTTTGTTTCCAAAGAATGCGTTAATTGCGTGGTGTCGAAAAAATCGTATTCAATAGCATATCCCGGACGGAAAAGTTCCGCGTTTTCCAAACCTGCAACAGTTTGAATCGCCTCTATTTGCGTTTCCATAGGCAAAGAAGATGAAAATCCATTCAAATAAATTTCGTTAGACAAAACACCTTCTGGCTCAAGGAAAAGTTGATGCGCGGTTTTATCGGCAAAAGTTACAATTTTCGTTTCAATAGAAGGACAATATCGCGGACCTATTGAACTGATTTGTCCGTTAAAAAGCGGTGATTTTGCCAAATCCCGCCGAAGAATTTCGTGCGTTTTTTCATTAGTATAAGTAATAAAACAACTGCGTTGCGGCAATTCTCGTTTGATTTCGGGCAAAAAACTGAATTTATGAAAATCATTATCGCCAATTTGTTCGGTGGTTTTGCCAAAATCAACAGTGCGGGCATCAATGCGGCAAGGCGTGCCTGTTTTCATTCTGTCGGCGGCAAAGCCAAGAGTTTTAAGTTGTTCGGTAATGCCAAAAGAAGCAGTTTCGGAAATTCTCCCACCTGAAATTTGCGTTTGTCCGAAATGCATCAATCCGTTAAGAAAAGTGCCAACGGTAAGTACAACGCTTTTTGCATAAAACTGCGCGCCCAAAACGGTTTTTATGCCGATTATTTGTGAGTTTTTTATCAAAAGTTCGGTAACGGTATCCTGCCAAACAAACAGATTTTCGGTGTGTGTAACGGTTTTTATCCATTCAAAAACAAACTGCTGACGGTCGCTTTGCGAGCGCGGCGACCACATCGCAGGACCTTTCGAGCGGTTGAGCATACGGAATTGAATTGCGGTGCGGTCGGTAATTATGCCCATTTGTCCGCCAAGAGCGTCAATTTCGCGTACAATTTGCCCTTTGGCAATTCCGCCAACGGCAGGATTGCAACTCATTTGCCCCAATGTATTCATATTCATTGTAACAAGCAAAGTACGCGACCCCAATCGCGCCGCAGCACACGCAGCCTCGCAGCCCGCATGCCCGCCTCCAACCACTATTACATCATATTTAAAAGTCATCGAAAAAGTCAAATATAAATTACTATAGAGCCTGCAAAATTAATGATTTTGTTTTATTTTTTTGATTTAATTCTTAATCTATTTTAATTCTGTCAATAATTTCAAACAATTCCCTTAAAGTTTCGGCTCTTAGCATAGCAATGCGCGTTTCTTTAAAATGCGAGATTCCTTTGAAAATCGGCGTAACAGCAAGATGTCGGCGGCTGTGAATAATCCCTTTGAGGCGTTCGTCGAAATGATTTTCAATATTTTCGTCCGCAGGCAAATCAAGCCAATAAATTGACGAAATTATATATTGTTTTAAAATATTTTTCTTTTCTTCAAATGTTAAAAATTCCGTTTTTTTTCCATCCTGTTGCCGTATTTTCTGAATAATTTCTCCAAAAATCCAAGCCTGCCCAATTGCCGCGCGCCCAATCATCACCGCATCAACGCCATATTTATCAAAACATTCTACAGCACGTTCTGCTGTTGTTACATCGCCATTGCCTATTATTGGAATTTTCATTCGCGGATTATTTTTTACCGCGCCTATCAAAGTCCAATCTGCATCGCCTTTGTACATTTGTGCGCGTGTGCGCCCGTGAATTGTGAGCGCGGCAATTCCACAATCCTGCAAACGCTCAGCCAAATCGACAACTATTAAATTGTCGGAATCCCACCCAAGACGAGTTTTGGCTGTAACAGGAATTTTTACAGAATTGACTACGGCTTTTGTTATTTCTATCATTTTTGGAATATCGCGCAACAAACCCGCACCCGCGCCTTTTGAGGCAACTTTTTTCACAGGGCAACCAAAATTCAAATCAACAGTATCGGGTTGCGCCTGCTCTACAATTTTCGCGGCTTCCGCCATTGTTGCTGCATCTTTTCCATAAATCTGAATTGCAACAGGGCGTTCTTCGGCAGCAATTGTGAGTTTTTGAACTGTCCGATTAACATTGCGCACAAGCGCATCTGCCGAAACAAATTCGGTTGTTACCATATCTGCGCCAAAACGCTTACAGAGCAACCGAAACGCAGGGTCGGTTACGTCTTCCATCGGAGCAAGAAAAAGCGGTTTTTCGGGAAAAATAATGTCGGCAATTTGCATTGCGCAAAATTACAGTTTTTTGTCAATATAAGCAAAAGAAAAATTTATCTCCGTGTTGTTCAACATTCAATATTTTTAAAATATAGAATGTTAAGAACAGAACGCACAATTAATTTCACAAAAAAATCCGTTTTACAAATTATGTAAAGCGGATTTTTCATAAAGTTTAAACTAAAAGTTTTCGTTATTGCGCTTTTGTGTAATAAACCACCTCACTTTTAACAGTTTCGAAAACGCCATGTACATTGCCATAATCAATTACTAATTGAGAATCGGTTACTGAAACTACTTTAACGCTCCAACTATTAGTGCCATCTCCAACTTCCATTGCAAATGTCAGCATTCCGTTGTTGTAAGTGTAAGTTGTCGTGCCTACTGCACTATTAAATGCCCGCAATGTACAAGTACCGTCTGCTTCTAAATTGATAAACCAAGTCTTTACGAGATTGTATTCTTCGGTAGTTTCATCATAAATATTAACAGTACCGTCTAATAAAGTTACTACAACTTTTGTCGCATTCCAATGTCCTACAATGTTAGACTGTGGTTCATCTTTGGGTTCGTCTTTTTTGCATGCGCCGAATACAAAGGGCACAATAAGCAACATTAAAAGAAAATTTTTTGCATTCATTTTATTTATTTGTTTTAAAATTTAGGGGACTTCTAATAATTCCTTTTTTACATTTTGATTTTTCAAAAGAGCCGAAGTCCGTTAAAACTCTGCAAAAAATCACTGCAAAGTA
>WRGS01000114.1 GCA_009787075.1 Paludibacter sp. | reverse complement strand
TGCTCGCCTCGCCTTGATGGTGCGCGGAGTTCCCAAAGATTTTTATATTTTCGGGGCTGACTTAAAGCCAGCCAAAACAAAAATAGGTAATGGACGTTTCGGCTATCATTGGCGCAAACTTCGCGAGGCTCTGAAATTGCCTGCTACTATGCAACTTTATAGTTTTCGCGACACGGGCATTTACGAAATGCTAAAATCGGGCATTGATGACTTAACTGTTATGCAACATGCTGACCATTCGAGCCTTAATATCACTACCATTTACGCCAATCACGCTGACGCGCAATTAATTGATAAAATTCGGGCTGGAAAAATGCAGTTTTGATAATGAATTATTTTTAAAATAAGCGTCTGTTTTCATAAATTATTAATTTTTAATGTTTTACGCAAAATACATTGCACTTTCTTCATTTCTCCGCATAACCAACCCCCCAACGACCGCGCCGTCTGAATGTACCCACTTTTGAAATTCGGCAGCAATAGTGCTGTCGTTTGGGTTTGCCTTGACTTTGGAATACAACGCGCTACCTTTGAACGCACCCACTCCAATATTGTAACATAGCGAAACCAGCGCGTCATATTGATTTTGAGTTATAAGTACGTTTAAGTCCTGCACAGGCTTTTCGTAAATTTTAATATCGCTGTCAAAATATGCTTCTGCCTGTGCTTTTGTGATAGTTTGCCCCTGATACACGCCCGCAGTATGCCCGTACCCGATTGTCCATTTGTCGTTGGGCAATGGTTTGTAGGCTGCGAGGCGCAAACCTTCCTTATCTTTTATGAATTTTTTACCTTTTTCGCTAATTTTCATATTTTTAGAATTGCGTTTAACTTTTCGCATAATTATCACAACATTAGCCATTATTCCTATTGCTAATACGCTGATAATTAATATAATATGCTGTTTTTTCAAAATAAAAATTATTTATAAAAGTAATCGGCTGGATTAATCGCTACGCCGTTATATTTCAAAGTAAAATGCAGGTGTGCGCCTGTGGAACGCCCTGTATTGCCCGAAAGGGCTATTTGCTGCCCTATTTTTACCGTTTGTCCCGCCGTTACATCTTGGCGGGAAAGATGCGCGTAACCTGTTTGGTAGCCGTCAGCGTGTTTAATGCGAATTGACAGCCCACCGCCCGCCGAAGTATCGTTCCAAACATTATCAACTGTGCCGTCTGCCACAGCCAAAATAGGCGTTCCTGCGGGGCAGGCAATATCAATTCCATTATGATAGGTACTTGCACCCGCTATCGGTGCAATGCGCCAGCCAAAACCTGAGGAAATACGAAATTTTTGTGCCGTAGGATTTATAAATTTTCCGTTATTCATAATTGATTTCATTTTTGATTTTGCATACTGTATTATAGCAATGGAAATTGCTGTAATACAAGTAATTATAATTATTATGCACCAAAGAATTTTATATTTCTTAAAGTTTTTCATTTTATTAATTTCAAAAAAATGAAAGTCAAAGTAGCAGCCAAAATTCCTGCTAAAAAGAAAAACGCTTTAAAACTAATTTTTTCTTTGACAATTACTTTACTATCAATGTTTTGCGTGTTGCTAACAACATTATCGCGCAAAATAAGAGTATCAGTTTTGATTTTGTTTCGGTAAATAATTTTTTTTTGTATTTTTTCCAAAATCACTGTATCGCCTTTTTGAGTATAACGCACAGTATCAAACATTTGCACCGCGAGAGTATCAACGCGCGAACTTACAGTGTTTTTGTACAAAATCACTGTGTCTGCTTTTATCGTGTGGTGTGCTATTGTCGTGCGCCGCACGCCACACGAAAAGCAAAGTGTTGAAACACAGAATATTATAACACAAATCTTTTTCATTTTACCAAGAAATTGCTTGATTAGTAACTATATTTTCGTACCTAACTTTTAAAACATCATTTTTACAGTCTTTGTTTTTAACCCAATTTGTTTTATCGGAATTAATAATTTTTTTTGCTTTTGCAACCGTAATTTCTGTTTTTGTAATAGAAAAGTCCCATTCCCCCTCACCTGTTTTAACCGTTGTCATTACATCTAACCACGCACGGCGATAATTATCCTTTATTAAAAGGAAAACCGTAGCGGCAATAATCATTAGGGTTATACCACTGAAAATCAAATATTTATTAACCTTTGACTTCATTTTTTCGGGGTTTTTTGGGAATGATTTTTGTTTTCAAGAAATCAATTTCATTTTGCAAACGGCTGATTTGTTGTTCCAAATTCGCATTTTCGTCCCGCAATTCAATGATTTCTTTTACCTGCTCTTTGTTTTTGGCAACAAGCATATTAACGCTTGCTTGCAAATCTTTGAGAAAATCATTTTTTTGTTTGCGTTTCCCTGTGAAAAAACCTGCCACAGCCGTTGCAAAAGGTATAATTATATTCAAAATGCTATCGAAATTCATATTTTTTTTTACTTTATACTTTCGTACTGCGTTTTTGTTACTGTTTTAGTTCCAAGCACATAGTTTGCCGCACTTTCGGTTTTACTTCCGAAAATACCGTCAAGAGCCAACGGCGCAAGGTTGAGTTCGTTTTTCTTCAAAAGTTGGTTATTCAGCCTCCTTTGCAGTTCCGTAACCACATCGCCGCGACTTCCATTTTTCAATGGAAAATCAGCATCGCTTGGCAAAGCGGGGCTTGATGCTGTGTTTGAGAATAATTTTCCGAAAACTCCCGTTTGCCACAGCACAGCGCAAACGGCTAAGATAATCAATACTATTGTAATGATTATCAACGCTTTGTTTTCTTTCCAAAAATGATTTTTCGTTTTCATATTACTAAACAAAATTTTAATTTTTTATCATATTTCCCTACTATTGCTTTTGCAACGCTGTATTTGAACGACCTGTCGCCGTTTGGGTACAAAATCACGGTTTTTGTACCTTTGTCGGTTTTGGTTTCCAAAACAAATTGAATTTTCCAAATAGGCATTTTGTACAAATCAGTATATTTAGCAGGAGAAAAACTCGGCAACCCTTTGTAACTTCTAACATATCCAAAAATAGTTTTTTTAACTGTTTCGATTGTTTTCATTTCAATTCTTGCGTTATCTCCCGCGTCTGTGTCAGTATCCACGTCATTTTCTATTTCAAGTTCTGTTTCCGTATCAATTTCCGTGTTTGTATTTATGTCTGAACCGCCTGTCGCTATTTTAATTTTAATTTCAGTTTCGGTTTCATAAACAAAATCAGGCTGTAAATTGTGCGCCGCAAGTATATCCAAAAATGCTTTTGTCATATCTTTTAAAGTTTAAAAAGTATAGTCAATTCCTTTGGTCTGCAAAATTACGTTGAGTTTTGACATTTCCGAAGTACTCAATTCGTCTCGCAAACTTTCGGACAGGTTTTTACCCGTGCCGAACATAAATGCTTTATTCCGCACTCCGTATGCGTCAATAAGTTTGAGCACGTCAATTTTGTTTTTCATTTTATAAAAAACATTATAAATTGCGTCTTCGTCAGTTCCCAGCCCATTCATAGCGGCAAAAAGCGTATCGGCGAAAGACACATACTGACTTTGTGTGTAACTTGCCACTTCGCCCGCATTTTCCAATTCGTTGATTTCCGCTACGCGCTTTGCTTTCATTATTAAAGAGCGAATTTGTTTAAAAGCAAAATAAATAATCACGCAAATCAAAATCAGTATAACCATCAGCGTGATAACTCTTTGTGGGGTTAATTCGTCTAAATCGGATAAAAATCCTTTCGTTTTTTCTCTCATAATTTTTTAAAATAAGGAGTTAAAGCAAGCAATATCACAAAAACTGCCGCATCTATCACTACAACAATTTGCCATTGAATTTCGTAATCAAACGGCTCTTGTTTGGTGTAGGAAGTCAAAGCCCTTTCTATCATTGCTTTTATTTTATTCATTTTATAAATTTTAGCATTAAAACAAACACTGTGAAAGGCACAAGCAGCGATATTGAAAGCAACACAAGCGATTTTGTGTTTATTTCCACATTTACGCCAAAATCAATACTGTTTTCATTATTCATAATTTATTACTTTTTATTTTGCTTATTTTCAGTGCTTTGCTGTTGATTGTTCAACATTGTAAAAACCACAAAAACCAGCAGAATGATTATTAAATTTTTCATTTTTATTCGTTTAAATAAATTTCCAAACTTTCAACTACGCCCAGATTTACAAATTCTTCAAACATATACAAAGGAATGAAAACATTTGCTTCGCAATTGGAACTGTCGTTTAAAAAAACACCGATATTTTCTGCAATTTCAATACTGCCTACATTGTTAAAAACCGCATAACCAGCAATATAGAAATCAAAAGGAAATTGCCGCGCGTACTTATTCCAATCAAAATTTTTCGGCGGTTTGAATAAATCTTGTACCTCAAAAATCGTTTTTATTGCAAATTCTTTTAGCAAAAAATTAGACGGGCGATAGGCGTGCTTCAAACTTGTTTTCTGCGCGCAAAGGTCGCTGTTTAACTCATTTAAGAAATACACAAAGGCATCAGTGGGCTTTGGTATGTTGTCAAAAATAGGACGGCAAACAGCAATATCCTTTCGCGATTTCGTTTTTGGCTGCAATTTCAATTCGTGTGTGTCGTTGTTAGCGTCATTGTCAGTATCAGTTTCCATGTCGGGTTTTTTCGGCTCATACCAGAAAAACCACCATAAAATAAAACAGGCAGCGGCTATCACAAGAAAGTTTTTCATTGTCGGTTAATTTGAATAAAATTAAAAATTACCAAAATCGTATTCACAAGTGCAAGGGCGAACAATGCCGCCTGCAAATCGTTATTGTAGATTTTTCGCCGTCCAATAGCAAAAACAGGTTGGCGCGTATCCGACCTGACCGCATTATTTTGTTGGCTACTGCTGCGCTGTTGTTTATGGCTACGCTTGTTTTTAACCTGAAAGTCAAAAACGGCGTTATTGCTGGGTGTAACTGATAAATTCTGTATCATTTTTTAAAAAAAATTAAATGTTATTATCTGATTTCCACCTTTGGCGGCGCGTATCCGAAGCGGCGCGGCACAGTTTTTAATTGTTGAGGATTGGTAAGAAACCAAACTACCGCCGCCACTGCCAAAACAAGCCCGATTGACAAAATCAAGTCTTTGTTTTTTTGCCAAAAGGTTTTGTTCAACCTGAATTGGTCGGGGTTTGTTTGCCCGCTATAATTTGACAAAACCCCGCTTTGTTGATACTCCTTATACGCATTGTACGCATCTTTTTTGTTGCAAAACCAACGCTCTTCCAACCCGTGATGCTGCCAAAAGGTAGAGGGGTCGCCTGTCAGCGCGTTGATGTGCAAAACATTATAATCACTTCTTGTCTTCGACTGTCCCATATTTTATTATTGTTTTTTAGAATATGCCTTTGAGATTAAAATTGCTATGAAAATTACCGTTACCATTACAAACATTCCGTTATTGCCGAAAGTTCCGTTTATATACGATTTATAACGTTCTGTAAAATTGTTGTCTTTGGCAACTTCTGTTTGCGCTTTGATGCCCGCAATATCGGTAATGCCTTTCATTACATAACCTACTGCCTGCGTTGCTTGCTGCCAAAGCGTGCCGAATGCGAAACCTGCATTGTTCATTGCC
>WRGS01000113.1 GCA_009787075.1 Paludibacter sp. | reverse complement strand
ATTTGCCCTTCGCTGTTTGGCAACATTCGCAGCGTACCGTTGCTGTCGGATTTGTATAAGCCCTGATTTGTGCCGAAATAAAGTTCTTGGTTGTAAGTTATTGAGCAATAACCTGTTCCGATTGCGGAATTGAAGGAAAAAAGATTTTCGACAGGCGAATTAAGATTGATATAAGAAATTCCCTTGTCAAGCCCAAGCCAAAGATTTTTTTGATGGTCGAAAAACACGCTTAATACAGTGTTGTTAATCAATCCATTACTGATGTTGAACTGTTCAGTTTTGGCTGCGGCATCTTCCAAATTAAAAATTATTGCGCCGTTGGCAACCGAGCCAAGAACCATAGTTTGTCCCTCTATTGCCGAACAAAAAATTTGATTTTGATTTATAAAATTGTCCGCCGCTGTTTGAATTTTTTTACAAACATTATTTTCAATTATATAAATACCTGAATTACTTGTAGTTATGATAATTTTATTTTTATATTCTGAAATTCCTACAATTTTTCGTCCTGCAAATTCTCTGTTGCACGGCAGCAATTCGAGTTCATTTTTTTTGTTTAAGAAAAACAATCCCTGCCTTGAGGCAATATAAAGTGTTTTTCCAATGGCTGTTGAAGAATAATCAATTTTAATTTCTACGGAAATTGTGGTAATTTTTTGTTGTTTGGCATCGAAAATAAAAATATGATTGTCGGCAAGGAAATAAATATTGTTGTCTATTTGGGCAATGTTCCATACTTCGCCGCCCCAAGTTGCCAGAGTATCCGAAAGCGAGTTGTAGGTAATTTTTCCAAATTTATCTTTGTCAAAAAAACCGAATTCGGAACTTCCGCCGACATAAAGCCGTTTGTCGTAAAATTTTAACGAATGCAGGATTTTTTTCGGCACAGGATAAAGAGTCCAATATACGCCGTCGAATTCAAGCAGCCCTTTTGAGTTGGCAAAGTACAGCCAATTTTTTTTATTTTGTACGATATGCCAATTCTGAAAACCAGCCTTATAATTCAAATGCTCGTAATTTACAATATTTCGTTGCCATTTTTCTGCTCCATAGCATAAATTTATGGAAAAAATCACAGATATTAGTATAAAAAATAATACAATTTTTGTTTTCATAAATATTAGCCAATAAGAAATTTTTTATTTCGCAAAAATAGTAACTTTTTTTATTTTAATAATATAAAAAAATGAAAAAATTATTTTTGTCTATTGAAACAGTTAAAATCGTTAAATTGTTCAAAATAAAGATTATAATAAAAATTTGTAGTATTGTTGTAGTATTGTTTTTTTGATATTGTTGAGTTTTTGTAAAAGTAAATTTTGTATAACTTAAAAATTTTTATTTTATTTTTGTGATGTCAATTTTTTGAAATTAATGTTTCAAAAAATTAAAATTAAAATTTAATCTTATATTTAATGAATAATATCAGAAAAACATTTGCAATAGCAATTCTGGTAATGGCAGTGCAGACGATTTTGGCACAAACAGTTTCGGGCGTTGTAAGCGATGCGGAAACTAACGAGCCATTGGCTGGCGTAACAATTACGGTTGGAGGAACTTCTATTGCCACAATGACTAACTTCGACGGCGGCTATGCAATCAACGCTTCGCAAAACGGGAAATTGACATTTTCGTTTGTGGGGTACACCCCACAAACCATTAACGTTAATGGTCGAAAAATAATTAACATTGCACTGAAAGAAGAAACCACAGAACTCAGCGAGATTGTTGCCATTGGTTACGGCACAGTGAAAAAAAGCGATTTGACAGGTGCAATAGGTTCAGTTTCGGGCGATAAATTACAGAAAACTCAGGCTTCGGGCATAGATAAAGCCTTGCAAGGTCAATTAGCAGGCGTTACAGTCAATTCCAACAGCGGACAGCCCGGTTCTAATGCTACAGTTCGCGTGCGCGGAGTAGGAACAATCAACGACCCTGACCCTTGGTATGTGGTTGACGGCTTAATTACAAACAACATTAATTTTTTAAGTCCAAGCGATATTCAATCGGTAGAAGTATTGAAAGATGCTTCGGCGCAGGCAATTTACGGCTCGCGCGGGGCTAACGGCGTTATCCTTATTACAACTAAAAAAGGTACAAAAGGCAAAAGCAAAATAACTTTTGAAAGTTATTTTGGCGTGCAAAACCGATGGAAAAAACTTGATGTTATGAAACGGGACGAATTGGCTGCTACGCTGGCAACTTTTGCCGGAACAAAAAATTTTCTTGATGCTAATGGACTTAATGCTTGGGTGAATGCCTATAAAATTAATCCTGTAAATACGCTCTATCCACAGATTTTAGATGCCGCTCATTCGGATGGTTTGGATTTAACACAAATTGAAACCGACTGGCAAGATGCAGTGTTTGTAAAAGATGCGCAGATTCAAAATCATTATGTTTCGATGGACGGCGGAAATGATAATGGCGCGTATATGTTGAGCCTCAACTACTTTGACCAAAAAGGAACATTGATTGCGTCATCGTATAAGCGGCTGACGTTAAGAGTGAATACTTCGTATCAAATGCGTAAATGGCTGAAAATCGGCGAGAATTTATCTTTTGCCTCTTCTTCAAACTATAACATTCCCGGCAATAATCAAAACGTAGGAATGTTGTACAGTACGCTTTCTATGGCGCCTTGGGATCCTGTGCAATATCCTGCAGGAACAATGTCGGTAACTCGGCGTCCTGTTGACTTGAGCGGCAGATATTCTACTCCTACTTTGTTTCCAAATGTATCAAATCCTTTTCATATCGCTTTTAATCCCAAGCCGTATAATAATAACATTGATATAGTCGGCGATATTTATATGGAAATCAAACCCATACCCGAACTTACTTTGCGCGGCGATGTGAGTGTAAAATACTGGGACGGATTAACGCGTAATTTCACGCCCGTGCTTAAAGCAACTTATGGTGCGCAAGACCACAACAGTGTGGGCGCTTCGCTTAGCCGTACCGTAAATATGACTTATGAAGGAACGGCGACATATCATAAAATTTTTGCTAAAAAACATGATGTTACGCTTATGCTTGGCGCAACAGCCGAAGATAATAATTATTACGTTGTAAATGCCTCAGGTACAGATTTGCTCAATACCGATCCGAAAAACTGGTATGTTGGTCAGACACCTACAGGAGTTTGGAATAATGGAACAGCGGTTGCGCCTGTTTGGATTCCTTACCGTTCTGGCGGCGACGGAGTCAGCAAAGAAAGAATGGTTTCATTTTTAGGGCGTTTGATTTATAATTTTGATGACCGTTATTTACTCACGGCAAGTTTGCGCACTGATGGCTCTTCCCGTCTGCCGCCGGAGTATTATTGGGATTTGTTTCCATCAGTTGCAGGTGCGTGGAAAATTAGCGGAGAAAATTTCTTTCAGCCTTTAACTAACGTAATCAACTCTTTGAAATTACGCGCAGGCTGGGGGCGAATTGGTAATATCAATTCTATTGGACTGAACCAATCTCAAATGATTGTTACCGGACCTGGTGAATGGTTTGTAGGATATCCTTTGGGAAGCCCAAATGTAATAGTTCAGGGCTTGTCGCTTGAAACTGTTCCTTTGGGATGCGTTTGGGAAAGAACCGACCAGATAGATATTGGTTTGGATTTTGGTATGTTTAAAAATCGACTTGTTGCAACAATTGATGTTTTTAACCGCAAAACAAAGGGCATGTTAATGCCAGTTTATCCTCCGGGACATTTGGGCTATACTATGACTCCTATAGGCAATGCCAGCGATGTCAGAAATCAGGGTATAGAATTAACGCTTACGCATCAGAATAATATTAAAGATTTTTCTTATAATATTTCGGCAAACGCATCATTTATTAAAAATAAATTAACTGCGCTTAATATTGGAAATCCTATATACCCAGATATTCGTATGCAAAATGAAGGTTATCCGTTGAATACAATTTATGTTCGGCAATACGACGGCGTGTTCAAAACTCAGGCAGAAATAGATTCTTATACTTGGACAGACCCAACCACAGGCGCGGTAAAACCGATTCAACCCGATGTAAAACCCGGAGATGCACGTTATGTAGATAGAAACAATGATGGACAGATAAACGATGACGATAGATACAATGCAGGAAATCCGTTTCCAACTTTAACTTACGGATTTAACGCTTCGCTGGGGTGGAAAGGTATTGATTTACAGTTTTTCTTTCAGGGCGTTGCCGATGTTCAGGTTTATAATTATTTACGTCAAAATTTTCTTGAAGGCAGCGGAGTTAATGGAATTCTCGGCACTCAGATGCGTAATGTGTTTTTCCCTATTCGTCAAGACCCTAACGATGCGACAAGTCCGTGGGTAAATGGAATAGCAGGTTCTGACGGCTCTATTCCTAACCCTACAAATACAGGCAGCACGAACAACAAAGCGGCATCAAGCCGTTTTGTAGAAGATGCGTCATATTTGCGTTTGAAAAATATTGAGTTAGGATATACCTTTCCTGTAAAGGCAACATCTATCATAGGAGTTGACAGGTTGCGGGTATATATTTCGGCAACCAATCTTTTGACATTTACCAAATATACAGGTTACGATCCCGAAGTAGGCAACTTTGGTCTGGATTGGGGTAATTATCCGCAATCGCGCAATTTGATTTTTGGCTTGAATATTAATTTTTAATTTAATTATGAATAATAATAAATTACAAGTATGAATACGATAATAAAATATAATAAAAATATATTGATGGCAATTTGTTGTGTGTTTTTAATGACTGCATGCAACGATTATCTTGGTTTTCAGTATCCTGCTTCTACTTTGGCTGTTGATGCTTTTAATAATTCTAATGATGCCATACAATCTGTAACTGCTGCTTATGTTCCGCTGCAATGGGAATACGGGCACGGCACTTTTTTCTTCGAATGGTGGTTTGGCGATGTTTGTTCGGACGATGCACTCAAAGGAGGCGAAGAGTTGAATGCGGGACCAGATGCTTACGATTTGGAAAATTTCAGGACGCGTTCTGATAATGCCATTTTGAAAGAATTTTACAGAGTGCAATATCAGGGAATATTTCGCGCCAATTTTTCGCTCGAAAATATACAAAAAATGGATCCTGCTCTTTTTGCAGCAGGTTTGCAAAACCGACTTATTGGAGAAGACCTTTTTTTGCGTGCAATGTATCATTTCCGTTTAGTTCGTATTTTTGGGGGTGTGGTTATAATGAATCGCTGTATTTATGTTCAATCGGAATGGAAACAACCACGTGCTTCGGAAGCCGATGTTTATACTTTTATTATTAATGATTTGAAACAGGCAATTGCTTTGCTTCCTACGCAGAATCAATATGCTGCAACAGACTTGGGGCGTGCTTCAAAAGGCGCGGCGCGGGCTTTGCTTATGAAAGTTTATATGAATACAGGGCAGTTTGAACAGGCAAAGGCACAGGGCGACAGCATTATTTCCGACCCCACAGGCTACGCATTATTGGCTGATTATAATCAAAACTTCGATTTTAATTTTGAGAATAATAAGGAATCGCT
>WRGS01000112.1 GCA_009787075.1 Paludibacter sp. | reverse complement strand
ATTAACATAAAAAATTTATAAATAAAAAAAAAATATTATCTTTGCAAAAAATTTTATTTTGTAATTTTATGCGAAAACTATTGAATTACATAGTGTTATCTTTGTGTTTCGGTGCAATTTTAAGTTCGTGCATCACTGCTCGAAACCTTAATTATATGCAAAAACCTGGCGGCGGCATTCAGGAATATGTTGATTCGCTTTCGTTTAGTGATTATAAACTCAAAAACGGCGATTATCTTTATATCCGAGTTTATTCCATTGATGAAAATTTAACCGAAATTCTTAACGGGTCTGCCGTTGTAGGCAATAATATGCAGTCAATTCGCAGGGGCGAGTCGGCTGCATCTGATTTATACACTTATCTGATTGACCAGCAGGGAAATATTGATTTTCCGCTTTCAGGTAAAATTAGGCTTGCAGGCAAAACTGTCCGCGAGGCAAGCCGCGAAATTGAGAAAAAACTTGTCAAGATTTTATCAGAATATTCTGTTGATATTCAGATAGTTAAAAAATATTTCAGCGTTATTGGCGAAGGAAACTCTGGGCGTTTCCCAATAACTAAAGAAAAATTGACGGTTTTTGAAGCCTTGGCAATGACAGGCGATTTGGGGCAATACAGCGATAGAGGTAAAATTCAGTTAATAAGAGAAATAGATGGAAAAACCGTGATAAAATCTTTTGATTTGCGAAGCATTGAAATAATAAACTCGGAGTTTTATTATATTGAACCAAATGATATTTTATATGTTCCAACTTTGCGGCAACAATTTTTCGGAATTACTTCGTTGACAGGACTATTTTCTTTTGTATTAACAACTTACTCTTTTGGATTTTGGGTTTACAAATTGACAAAAACAAAATAATTTACCATTTAAAAAATAATTTGGAATATTGGAAAATCTTGAAATAAATAAGAAATTATGTTGAAAAAAAGTTTTTATATAATCATTTTTACCGTTTTTGCGCTTACTTCGTGCTACACTTACCGCGATAAGGCATTGCTGCAAACGAGCAATTATTTACCGATATACGATTCCGTTGCATTCAAAGCATATCATTTGCGTCCTAACGATGCAATTATTTACCGAATAATTTCTGTTGATGAATCGGCAAAAATTTTTGGCGGCACAAGCAATAATGCAAGCGGACTTGGACTCGGCACAGATAATATGATTACATATCGTATTTATCAGGATGGAACAATTGATATTCCTTATGTTAAAGGGATAAAAATCGGCGGGCTTACTTTGCCTGATGCTGAAAAGGAAATGCAGCGGCGGTTGCGGTCAATTATCCCCGATGCAACAGTAAAAATTGCTTTGGCAAATAATAATTTTTATACGGTTGGAGATATTGGCAACAGCGAATTTTATATTTATAAGGATAGAATGAATATTTTTCAGGCATTGGCTCAAACAGGACTGATTAATGTGATTGGCGACCGCAAACATGTTAAAATTTTGCGGCAACAACCCGACGGCTCGTCAAAAGTTATTGAATTCGACCTGCGACCCAAATCAATTATTAATTCCGAATATTATTACATCTATCCCAATGACGTGATTTACGTCAGGCGCGACCCTCAAAGTTTTTACAAAGTACAAAATTTTGGCGCAACACTGACATTGATTACTTCTACTTTCAACTTTTTGGCAACAATTTTACTTTTAAAATAATTATAAATTTAAAAATTTTTGAAATTCAAAATTATTGATTTACGAATATAATTCATTAAAATAAATTTTTTTAAAACAAAACATGGAAAACAATCAAGATATACAAAATCAACAGGTTATGTTTTCGGACGAACAATCGGGGTTCGATTTGATGAAATGGGTAATATTAATCATCAGGCATTGGTATTTGTTTGTTCTTTTTGTTCTGCTTGCTATGGGCTATGCATGGTGGCAAAACCGCAAATGGATTCCCTATTACAACACGCAAGGAACAATTCTTATTGGCGGGCAGTCGGCAACGCGCGACCAGTTCTTTATGCGCGGCTTCGGCGTTCAACAAAGTTATACAAAATACGACAACCAAAGTTATATCATTCGCTCGCACGACTTTATCGGGCGCGTAATTGACAGTTTACCCAATTTTACCGTTGAATATACTTCGCGTGGACGTTTTAAAACAAATAATTTGTACGGAACATCCCCAGTTTCCATTACTTATACTTACCTTGCGCCAAATGCCTATGGAAAATATTACAAACTTACGCTCAATGGCGATGGAACATTTGCCATTCAGCCCGATCATACGGCAGAAGGTGAAAAACCTGTTGTAATTACAGGGCACTTTGGAGAACCTGTTCAGTTCAATTCGTTTTATATAACAATTAACGATAATTCCAATGGACAAAAACGCGAAATTTATTTTCGTTTTCTCGACCGCGCAAGTTTGATTAGCGAATTTTCGGGACGTTTAAACGTTAATATGCTTTCCGATGCATCTTCGATTATGTCTTTGTCGCTGTCGGGGGCAACTCCAAAACGCGATATTGATTTTATAAATAAACTTTCTGATATTTATATTGCAAGCGGATTGGACAAAAAAAATGAAGTTGCAACGCGTACAATCAACTTTATTGACGAACAAATGAACGATATTTCGCAGTCGCTTTCAAGTTCGGAAGACAATCTGAATCAATACCGCCAGCAACATCAAATCATCAATACCGCAACAATGTCGTCAGATGTTATGGGAAAAATGACTGCTGCACGCGCTTCGCTCGATGAATTGCTGCAACGCGAAGTATATTTGAATTTACTTTCCGATTATTTGAATAGAAATATTCAGCAGGATTCTATTATGGCTCCATCAAGTTATGGATGGTCTGAACCGCTGCTCAATGCCTCTGTCAATCGGATTAATGAATTAATTGTCAAACGTAAATCTTTCCCTATTGATAATCCTTATTATGCTCAATACACGCGCGAAATTCAAATGACCAAAAGCGGCATTTTTGAATCAATAAAATCAATGCGTACTGCTTTAAATGTACAGAAAAATAATTTGGAACGTCAAATGAACGAGGCGCGGCAAAATATGTACGCTTTGCCTCAGCAAGAACAGGCAATGCGTTCTTATGAGCGAAAATATAAAGTTGATGACAATTATTACACTTATTTTCTGCAAAAACGCGCTGAGGCATCAATTCAAAAAGCCTCAAACTCTGCCGATGACGAAATTCTTGACCGTGCTCGGCAAATGGGCATCAGAAATGGAAACGAAAAATCGAAAACTATAAGCAAGTGGCTTGCCATTGGCTTGATTATTCCTTTGCTTTTAATTATTTTAAAAGAATTATTAAATAATACAATCCGCAATAGCGATGAACTCGAAAAATTGACTTATTTCCCAAATATCGGCTCTATAAGACATTCAAAACGCACTAATCCTGCTCTTGCCGCCCAAAATCCGCGTTCGTCATTTACAGAAATGTTCCGCGTAATCCGCACGCGCATAGAATTTATTGTTCAGCGGAAAGAAAAAATGTTGATTTTGGTTACTTCCACCGAAAGCGGAGACGGAAAAACTTATTTTGCAACCAATCTGGCATCTGTTTATGCACTCACGCAACGAAAAACGCTTCTGATAGATATGGATATTCGCAAGCCATCTGTTCTCAGAGAATTTAATGCAACGTCAAAATATGGAATTACCGATTATTTAATAGGCGAATGTACTATAGATGAAGCTATTACGCGAATTGACGGAATTGATTTTGATATTATATCAGGCGGTACAGTTCCGCCAAATCCGGGCGAGTTGGTGCGTTCTGAAAAACTCAAAGAAGTATTTGAAATCCTGCGCCAGCGTTACGAATTTATCATTATGGATACAAGCCCTGTCGGGTTAGTTGCCGATGCATATTCGCTGATGACAGTTGCAGATATTAATCTGTTCGTTGTTCGGCAAAATAAAACCAACAAATCTTTTGTAAAACGCATTCTCGTACAATTGAAAGCCGATAAAATTACCAAAATATATTCTGTTCTCAATGATACAGACGTTAATAGAGGTAATTATTACGGAAAATACGGAAAATATGGTGAATACGGCGCGTATGGTTATTATTATTTCTCAAAATCAAAACGCCGCGAAACCGAACAGCGTAAAAAATATTATTCCGACGATGCAGAAATCTGATGAAAGCAATGATTTTTGCCGCAGGACTTGGCACACGCCTCAAGCCGTTGACAGACGCTATGCCGAAAGCGCTTGTGCCGATAGGTGAAAAACCGCTTTTGGAACATATTATTTTAAAAATGAAAATGGTAAATGTTAATGAAATTATCATTAACATTTACCATTTTGGCGAACAAATTATTGATTTTTTAAATAAAAACAATAATTTTGGCATAAAAATTACCATTTCCGACGAACGCGATGCACTGCTTGATACAGGCGGAGGCTTGCGTAAAGCAGCGTGGTTTTTCAGCGACAACAAACCGTTTTTAGTGCATAATGTTGATATTTTTTCAAATGTTGATTTTGCAAAACTTTATGCCAATCATTTGAAAAACAATGTTTTGGCTACACTCGTTGTAAGCGGGCGGCAAACGCAGCGTTATTTCCTGTTTGATGAAAATAATTATTTACAAGGCTGGATAAATACTGCCGCAAATGAAGTAAAACCTGCTAATTTGCAGAATATTAATAATTTAAAGAGATTAGCATTTGCAGGAATTCAAATCCTCTCGCCGAAAGTTTTTGATTTTTTGGAAAAAATGCCGCAAGCAAAATTTTCATTGACAGATTTTTATTTGCAAAATACAAAAAATCAATGTATTAAAGCCTATATTCCGCCTGATTTCAAAATGCTTGATATTGGCAAAATTGACGTTTTATCGCAGGCGGAAAATTTTAATTATTATCCAGCCCAACCTTCTCTATCTAAATTTCGGTAATTAATTGCTTCAGCAATATGTTGTGATTCAATGTTTTGCAATGCATTTAAATCGGCAATAGTACGGGCAACTTTCAAAATTCTATCATAAGCGCGGGCAGAAAGATTAAGCCGCTTCATCGCATTTCTCAGCAGTTGCGTGCCTGCTTCATCGGGAATTGCATAAGTGCGAAGTTGCTTGGAACTCATTTGCGCATTGCAATACACGCCTTCCACATCAGCAAAACGCTCCTGCTGAATTTGCCGCGCTGCAATTACGCGCTCGCGCACTGCCGCGCTACTTTCAGACTCCCGCAACTCCGAAAGTTTTTCAAAAGGCACAGGAATTATCTCAATATGAATATCAATTCTATCCAAAAGAGGACCGGAAATCCTACTCAAGTACTTCTGTACCGCGCCCGGAGCGCAAACACATTCTTTGTTGGGGTGATTGTAGTAACCGCAAGGACATGGATTCATTGAAGCCACAAGCATAAAACTTGCAGGATATTCTATGGAAAATTTGGCGCGCGAAACACAGATTTTTCTGTCCTCAAGAGGTTGGCGCATTACTTCAAGCACAGTGCG
>WRGS01000111.1 GCA_009787075.1 Paludibacter sp. | reverse complement strand
GTAGTAAAATCTGCACCCTCATAAATCAAATTTCCCTTTTCATCATACCAGTTATAAGCGGCAGGCTCACGGATTGGCTCAGCATTAAGAGTAAAAATCTCGTCTTTATCAACTGTTTTATTATTGCCTGCATTGTTACTTGCAAACAACGGAATCGAACCGCAAAAGTTGCGCGGGAATGCGTTGATAAAGATTTTTGTTCTACAAAAAAATGTACTATTATGGTCTGAAATTTCACTTGCTTGCTTTTGGACTGTTCCTTTTCCTAATAAAATTTATTTCTCTGCCGCTTCCCAAAGCGATTTATCTATTGTCAGAGAATTGAATTGACTTGATAATCTGCAAGATACAGATGTTTTTGCAGATAAAATTTATATTGACAAAGATTATTTTGAACTACGAAAACAATACATCCAATTGGAACTTTTTACCCCTGTAAAAACCCTGAAAGATACCCCTGAATGCATTAAACAGCGTGATTGGGCTTACAATAAGATTTTTTCCGCTGCTGTTTCTAAAGTTCGACAACCTGTTGAATCTTTTTTTAACTGGTTTAATGAAAAATCAAATATTCAAAATGCCTCTAAAGTTCGTTCTGTCAATGGCTTATGGTTACATTGTTTCGGAAAACTCGCCATTGCATGCTTAACTTTTTTATTTTAACTCATGATTCGCTTTAACAATGCGTTTGGTATAGGCGAAAAATTTTTCGCCTATACGATTATTCCGTCTTTTCGCCGCAGTCGCAATGACGTGAAACACTGTTTTGCATTATTTTCTAAAATTTTTAAACAGACTCTAATTATTTAAAAAAAAAATCATTAATTTTAACCTCTGAAATTTAACCTTAAAATTTTAATATAAATAACTGATTTTCAATAAAATGGAAAAAATTAAAGCATTGGAAGTTATTGAATGGGCAAAAGATTTTCTTACCAAAGCAGAAAACGAAATCACGCCCGAAGAACTCAAAAATCAGAAAAAGTATGCAATAATGGTGCAAAATGACAACGATAAAATGTTGTTGTCCAAAATGTTAGACGAATCTTCGCAAATTCGCAACAACCGCCGTTTGTCCAAACGTATGAAAATTCTGCTTGACCGCTACGGCATACCTGAATTTTTTGGAAAATCGGACACTTTCCTGATGAAAATGTTTTCAATAATCGGATATAAGTTTGATTTTATTGCCATGCCGATTTTCAAAAAACGCCTGCGGCTCGAAACTTCAAGCGTTATTATTGATGAAAAAGAAAGCGTTTTGACCAAACATCTGACAGGGCGGAAATCGCAAAAAATCGGTCAAAATGTTAATCTGCTTGGCGAGGTTGTTCTTGGAAACGGCGAAGCGGAACATCGTTTCCGCCATTATCTTCATGCGCTTACGATGCCTGATATAAATTATATATCTATCAAATTATCAGGAATTTATGCAAAAATAAATCCGCTGAATTACGAACAAAACAAAAAAGATTTGATTTCGCTGATGTCCGAAATTTATCGCGCAGCAATGCAAAATCCATACATTGACGAAAATGGAAATCCGCGTGCAAAGTTTGTAAATCTTGATATGGAGGAATATAAGGATACCGAACTGACGCTTGATGTATTTAAAGCCACGCTTTCGTTGCCCGAGTTTAAAGAATTGGAAGCGGGGATTGTGGTGCAGGCGTATTTGCCAGATGCATGGAATTTTCAGACCGAACTTTTGGAATTTGCCAAAAAGCGCGTTGCAAATGGCGGCGTTCCGCTGAAAATGCGCTTGGTCAAAGGCGCAAATTTGCAAATGGAAACAATTATTTCGTCTATAAAAGGTTGGAGAAATCCTGTTTTCGACAGTAAAACTAAAGTCGATGCCAATTTTTTGAAAATTTTAGACCGCGGACTTTTGCCCGAAAATGCTGCTGCGCTACGTGTTGGAGTTGCTTCGCACAATTTTTTCAGTCTCGGTTACGCATATTTATTATCCAAGCAAAATGCAGTGGAACAATATGTTACTTTTGAAATGCTCGAAGGAATGGCAAATCATTTGCCGCGCGTTATGCGCCAACTCGGCAAACAAATTATTCTTTACACTCCAGTTGTCAGAGATGAACATTTTTTAAACGCTGTTTCGTATCTTGTAAGGCGATTGGACGAAAATACGGGAAAAGATAATTTTTTGAGTTATTCGTTTAATTTACAAATAGATAGCAAAGAATGGAATTTCTTGCGCAAGCAATTTGAAGAGGCTTTTGCTATGAAAGAAACAATTTCACACGAGCCCAAGCGCACACAAGACCGCACAAAACCTGTTGAACCGCAGGCAGATATAAATATTTTCCACAACGAACCAGATACATATTTTGAACTTCCGCAAAACAGACATTGGGCAGATGAAATTCGCCGAAAATGGAAAAAATCGCCAAATGATGCGCCTTATGAAATTCCTGTACAAATTGCAGATAATCAATTTGTTGCCGATAAATTTTTAGATTTTAAAGATAAAGGACAAAAAGAAGACGTAACAGTTTGTCGTGTTGGTTTGATGAATTTGGAACAGGCAAAAACAATGCTTACAAAAGCCGCACGGGATTCTTCCGATTGGCGGAAAACAACACTCAAAGAACGCAACGAAATTTTGCATAAAGTTGCTGATAATCTGGCAAATCGCCGCGGCGATTTGATTGGTTGTATGGCGGCAATTACAGGTAAAACTTTTTACGAAGGCGATGTTGAAGTGAGTGAAGCAATTGATTTTTGCCGATATTATCCTATTTCTATGCAAAATTTTGAAAATCTGCAAGAAATAGAAATTTTGCCCAAAGGAATTGTTATGGTTATTCCCCCTTGGAACTTTCCGCTGGCAATTCCTGTCGGAGGTTGCGCGGCAGCGTTGGCAGGCGGTAATTCTGTTATTTTGAAACCCGCTACTGCGGCATTTCCTGTTGCCTGGGAATTTGTAAAATGTTTTTGGGAAGCGGGTGTTCCGCGTGATGCGCTTCAACTGATTTGCGCCGATGGACGCGAACCTGTTAATTATCTGACAACAAATGAATTAGTAAAACATATCATTCTCACCGGCGGCACAGATACGGCTTTTAATTTGCTCAAAACAAGTCCGCGTACGCCGCTTTCGGCAGAAACAGGCGGCAAAAACGCAATTATTCTCACCGCCTCAGGCGACCGCGACCACGCTATTCAAAACGTTGTTACATCGGCATTTAGCAATGCAGGACAAAAATGTTCTGCCTGCTCGCTGCTTTTGCTCGACAAGGAAATTTTCGATGATCAGGATTTTAAAAATAAACTTATTGATGCTGTTTCGAGCATTAATACAGGCAGCCAATGGAACGGCGGCACAACCGTAGGACCGATGATTACCAACGAAAACGACAAACTCGAAAACGCCATAAATAATTTGGATTTGGGCGAATCGTGGCTTGTGAAGCCCGAATATGTTGATGAGCGGCATTATATTCTTCGCCCTTCGGTAAAATGGGGCGTGAAGCCAGAAAATTATACGTTCCAAACCGAACTTTTTGCGCCTGTACTTTCGGTTGTGCGCATCAATGGTTTGGAAGAAGGAATAAAACTCGTAAATTCGGGCGATTACGGCTTGACTTCAGGACTGCAAACTTTGGACGAAAGCGAAATTGAAATTTGGAAAAACTCCATTGAGGCGGGAAATCTTTATATAAATCGCGGAATTACAGGCGCGATTGTCGGCAGACAACCATTTGGCGGAATGAAACTGTCGGCTTTTGGCGGCGGAATTAAAGCAGGCAGCCCAAATTATGTTTCGTGTTTTGTCAATTTCAAGCAAAAAACATTAAAAACAATTCCCGCGCCGAAAACCAAACATTTGCCGACAATTTCTGCTATGCTTAATGATTCGGATAATGCTTATTTTCAATATGTTGTGTCAAATTATTTGAATGTGTACAAACAGCAATTTGAAACCGAATATTTAACTCAAAAAATCGTTGGCGAGCGCAATACTTTTCGATATTTGCCTTTAAAAAATATGGCTTTGCGCGTTCAAAAAAATGACGGAATTTTAGATGTTGCTCTGGCGATTGCCGCTGCTGTAGTTTGTAAAGCGGTTTTAACTGTCAGCATCAACCCCGCAGATGAAAAATTGCCGCTACTGAAAAAAGCGTTGGAAAAAAGTTATCATTTACACGAAGAAAGCGAAGAACTTTTCCTTTTGGAAATGTATAAATACGATAGAATTAGAACCTTAACTTCTGAATTGAGCGATAATTTTTATGCAACTGCCGCCAAAAACGGACAGTACATCGCAACGCAAATTCCGCTTTCCGAAGGGCAGGTAGAACTATTGCATTATGTCAAAGAGCAAAGTATTTCTTACGAATATCATCGCTACGGAAGTATGATGGAAGAATGAAGTTTTTATAAATTTTAATTTTTTAGCGGCAAAAAACCTGCGCCTACAACGAATATAAAAATGCCTGATTCAAAATATATAAGCGTTATATTGCCTTTGCCTTTGCCGCGAACTTTCACTTATTCCGTACCTGAAAATCTGGCAGAAAAAGTGCATGTTGGAATGCGCGCAGTTGTGCCTTTTGGCAAACGCAAACTTTACACATCGATTGTGCAGGTTGTTCATTCTCAGCAACCTGCAACAGTTTATGTTATTAAGGAAATTGTTGGGTTGATAGACGAAAAGCCGATTATACGCCATCCACAGTTGCAGTTTTGGCAATGGATTTCCGATTATTATTGCGCGGCGATTGGCGATGTGTATCAGGCGGCTGTTCCGTCGGGTTTAAAATTGCAAAGCGAAACGCAAATTACATTAAATGCTGATTTTCAGGCAGAAAGGCAACTTTCAGAGCGAGAATACAAAATCCTTGACGCGCTTTGCGACGAAAAGCCAAAAACTATTGACCAACTCGCAAAACTCACTGATATTAAAAGCATTATGCCAACTATTACCAAACTTTTGACAATTGGAGCGATTTTTATCTCTGAAAATCTTCTTGAGAAATTTAAAGAAAAAAAAGAAAAATATGTAAGAATTTCTGCTGATTTTTTGTCGGATAATAATTTAAAAAAACTTTTTGATGAATTAAAACGTGCGCCAAAACAGTCGGATTTGTTGATGAAAATGCTTGATTTTTCAAAATGTTTGACAAATAAACCATTGGAAATAAGCAAGAAAGAACTTTTGCAAAAAGGAAATTCTTCTGATGCAGCGTTTGCGGCTTTGGTTGAAAAGCAGGTTTTTGAAATTTATGAAAAAAAAATCGGGCGCATAGATTTATCGCAAACTCAAACCGAAGAACTTTCGCCTTTAAACGATTTTCAACAGCGTGCGTACAGTGAAATCCGCAAGCAAATGATTGACAAACAGGTTGTTCTGCTAAAAGGCGTAACTTCAAGCGGAAAAACGGAAATTTATATTCATTTGATAAAAAAATGTATCGAAAACGGCAGTCAGGCGTTGTTTCTCGTTCC
>WRGS01000110.1 GCA_009787075.1 Paludibacter sp. | reverse complement strand
AAATCAGGATTAAAACCACGCCTTTTCCACATTGATTTTAGTTCTGCGGCATTCAACTGAACATCATAATCGGCAAAAGCCCGCTCAAAGGCTTTTATTATAATTTCAAAATCTGTATTTCCGAGAGATTTAATTTCCATAGTTTATGTAAAATTTCAGTTTTTATTAAATAATTTACATTTAATATCCTGTCTGTCAATTTCTATTACAAGCAATGTTTTCTCTAAAACGCCGCATTTTTTGGCGTTCTCGGAAATGGTATCACATCGCGAATATTTGTCATTCCCGTAACAAAAAGCAGCAACCGCTCAAAGCCCAGTCCAAAGCCCGAATGAGGCGCAGAGCCAAACCGCCGCGTATCCATATACCACCAAATATCTTTTTCGGGTACGTGCATTTCTTTTGCACGGCGGGAAAGTTTTTCAAAATCTTCTTCGCGCTGCGAGCCGCCGATAATTTCGCCGATTTTCGGAAAAAGCACGTCCATTGCGCGAACGGTTTTGCCGTCATCGTTTTGCTTCATATAAAAACTTTTAATTTCCTTTGGATAATCGGTCAGAATCACAGGTTTTTTAAAATGTTCTTCCACCAAATAACGCTCGTGTTCGCTTTGCAAATCTACGCCCCAATCCACAGTATAATCAAATTTTCGTCCGTTTTCTATTGCTTTTTTCAAAATATCAATTCCTTCGGTGTAAGTCAGGCGCACAAAATCGTTATCAACCACAAAATGCAGACGCTCAATGAGTTCATTATCATACATTTGAGCAAGAAAATTCAAATCATCAGTACATTTTTCCAATGCCCAACGCACACAAAATTGAATAAATTCCTGCGCAAGCGACATATTTTCAGCAATTTCAATAAAAGCGACTTCGGGCTCAATCATCCAAAATTCAGCCAAATGACGCGGCGTATTAGAATTTTCAGCGCGGAAAGTAGGACCAAAAGTATAAATTCCTCCCAGAGCCATCGCGCCAAGTTCGCCTTCGAGTTGCCCCGAAACTGTCAAAGCCGCAGGCATGCCGAAAAAGTCTGTTGAATAATCAACTGCACCGCTTTTATCTTTTGGCAAATCGTTGAGATTCAATGTTGTAACTTGAAACATTTGTCCCGCGCCTTCGCAATCCGAGCCTGTAATTAGCGGAGTGTGGAAACAGAAAAAACCTTTTTCGTGGAAAAAAGTATGAATTGCCATTTCCATATTATGCCCGATGCGAAAAATCGCGCCAAAAGTATTTGTACGCGGGCGCAGATGTGCAATTTCGCGCAAAAATTCGAGCGTGTGTCCTTTCTTTTGCAAAGGATATGTTTCAGGGTCGGCTGTACCATAAATTTCTATTGTATCTGCCTGAACTTCAACTGTTTGCCCTTTGCCTTGACTTTCTACCAACATTCCCTCAACGGCAATAGCCGCGCCTGTTGTAATCGGTTTGAGAAATTCTTCGCCAAATTTTTCATTATCAATCACAATTTGAATGTTGTGAATTGTCGAGCCATCGTTCAGCGCAACAAAACTCACGTTTTTATTGCCGCGTCTGGTACGTACCCAACCCTTTAACAAAATTTTTTCTCCAAAATTTGTACTTTTTATTGCATCAATTACTTTTGTTCGTATCATATTTTTATTTTCACTAAATTCAATTTGAATTTTTAAGTTATGAAATATTAATCAGTTAAAGCCGCAAGTCTGCTTATATATTTTCCAATAATATCAAACTCAATATTTACGCGCGTTCCTTTTTTGATTTGGCAAAAATTCGTATTCTCAAAAGTGTAAGGAATGATTGCCACTTCAAAAGTGTTATTCGTTGGATTACAAACAGTTAAACTCACTCCATTAACCGTAACCGAACCTTTATCAACGGTAAAATAACCGCGTTGCGCCATCATTTGGTCAAAATCATATTCAAAAGTAAATCGCCAACTGCCGTTTTCTTCCACAACATCGGTGCAAATAGCGGTTGTATCAACGTGTCCCTGAACAATATGCCCGTCAAGGCGACCGTTGAGCAACATACTGCGTTCCAAATTTACAAGATTTCCGATTTGCAAATCGCCAAGATTTGAACGTTCAAGCGTTTCGTCAATAGCTGTAACTGTGTAATTATCAGCATTTTTTGCAACAACCGTCAAACAAACTCCATTATGCGAAACACTTTGATCGATTTTTAATTCATCGACAAACGAACATTTCATTTTCAGATGAACATTGCCTTTATCTTTTTGAATATCAACAACTTTTGCAGCTTCTTCTACTATTCCAGAAAACATATTTTAAAATTTTAAGTGTGCAAAATTACTGTTTTTTTTAAAAACGACAAAAAAATGAGGAACTTTTCACAAAGTTCCTCATTTTTGTCTTTATAGGTATTAGTTATATAAGGTATAAAAAAGATTGTGTTGTGTTTCTAAATGATGCTGCAAAGTAACTGCTTTTTTATTTTCCTGCAAAAAAAAAATATATGTTAAATAACATATATTTGACACTTTTTCGATAAATAATTATAATTTTTTTTATAAATTTTAAAACATAAACATTAAATATTTGATTTTCAAAGAAATACAAAAATACAGTTTTATCAAAAAACAATAAAAAAATAACAAAAATAAAATCAAAAACTAACAAATTTATAAAAAAAACACTATTTTTGTTTCATAAATTCTTCCGATTGCGCCAAACTTGATACGAATTGACAATATTTTGCCATAAAATATACGCGCCCGGTCCGATTGAAGAAATCGGATTAAGATACATTTGACACATCCACATTCCGAGAATTGTGTTTTTTTGCCCAAGTGATTGTCCTCCTGCGATTTTATCGTTATATTTTTCGCCGATTGCCCTGCCCGCAAAAAATTGAAAAAGGCAAATCAGCAACGCACCTGCTGCAATTATTATTTCAACATTATAATTCGTTGCATCTTGCGCCAAAACAAATCCTACGCATCGTCCGGCGGCTATTGCCAATGCAGCCGTCCATAAATAAAACGAAATGTTAGAATAACGCACAATATTTTTGTTAATTTTTGGCAAAAAATGCCTGAAAAGTTGCGCCAAAATCATCGGCATAAGCATCATCAACGCCAAGCGTTTCAAAATGTTAAAAAAAGCGGGCAAAAAACCAAAATCGTTTCCAAGATGATTATAAATCATCGGAAAAAACAGTGGAACAAAAACCGCCACTAAAATATTAATAATCAAACTGTAAGCCACCACGCTGGCAACGCTTCCACCCAATAATCCTGTAATAACCGGCGCGGAAGTAGCGGTCGGAGTGAGCAGACAAATCATAAGTCCTTGAGCAACAATAGGATGAACAGGCGAAACAATTAAATAAACAAGCACGCAGCCTGTAATTTGAATCAGCGCAAGCCAAACGTGCATTTTTGAAAATCGAATATGGCGAACCGAAACACCGCAAAAAGTGATAAACAACATTGTAAAAATCAAATACGGCATAAGCCAGCCAATAGATGAGAAAAAATTGTAAAAAATGCCGCCCACAAGCATTGTGATTGGCATCATATAAGGTTTTATTTTTTTTAACATTATTTAAAATAAAAAAAATCCGAGTACAAAAGTACGATTTTTTTTGTAATTTTGCGCTCTAATTTTAAAGTTTTATGCAAAAACCAACAATTCCAAAAGGAACGCGCGATTTTACGCCAAGCGAAACATCTGCGCGAAATTATATTTTCGACACAATAAAACATGTTTTTCAACTCTTTGGTTATCAGCAAATTGAAACGCCTGCAATGGAAAATCTTTCAACGCTTATGGGCAAATACGGCGAAGAAGGCGATAAACTTCTGTTCCGAATTTTAAATTCGGGCGATTTTATTGAAAATGTTTCAGATGAAGATTTTTCACAACGCAATTCATTGAAAATCAGCAATAAAATTAGCGAAAAAGGCTTGCGTTACGATTTGACAGTGCCTTTTGCGCGTTTTGTGGTGCAACATCAAAACGAAATTGTTTTTCCGTTCAAACGTTTTCAGATTCAGCCCGTTTGGCGTGCCGACCGTCCGCAGCGCGGGCGTTACCGCGAATTTTATCAGTGCGATGTCGATGTTGTCGGCAGCAATTCGCTGCTGAACGAAGCGGAATTAATTCAAATTATTGACGAGGTTTATAAACGTCTGAAAATTAATGTTGTAATTAAAATTAACAATAGAAAAATTCTTTCCGGAATTGCTGAAATTATCGGTGAAAAAGATAAAATTGTTGATATTACGGTTGCAATCGACAAAATGGATAAAATCGGTTTGGAAAAAGTTAATGAAGAATTACTTGCTAAAAACATTGACATTCAGGCAATTGAAAAATTGAAACCGATTTTGTTGCTCAAAGGCGCAAACGCGGAAAAACTTGCGGCTTTGCGCAAAATTTTACAAAACTCCGAAATCGGTTTGTGTGGAATTTCTGAAATTCAAACTATTTTTGATTTGCTTGATAATCTGAAACTTACTGCAAATGTAGAACTTGATTTGACGCTTGCGCGCGGATTGAATTATTACACAGGAGCGATTTTTGAAGTTAAGGCGCGCGATGTGGAAATTGGCAGCATCACAGGCGGCGGACGTTACGACAATTTAACTGGGATTTTCGGACTTGAGGGCGTGTCCGGCGTGGGAATTTCTTTTGGCGCAGACAGAATTTACGATGTTTTAAATCAACTGAATCTTTTCCCGCAATTTGCTGATAATCAAACAAAAATACTGTTTGCCTGCTTTGGAGTGCAGGAACAAAAATTTGCGCTTTCGTGGGCTGATTCTATGCGCAAAGCAGGATTGAATGCCGAAATTTTCCCCGATGCTGCAAAAATGAAAAAGCAAATGACTTATGCCGACAACAAGCAAATTCCGTTTGTGGCGATAGTTGGAGAAAATGAAATGCAACAAAATAAAGTTATGTTAAAGAATATGCAAACAGGTGAGCAGCAATTAGTTACAAAAGAAGAACTGGTAGTAAAAATAATGATGTGATTTTTGGACAAAAATATACGTAAAATATCTAAAATGCACAACGAAAATCATATTGTTATCGTATATGTATAAATATTTTTTCAAAAAAGTTGTAAATGTTGAATTTTGTTGTATATTTGCGTGTATTTATGAGTTAGGTGCAAGCGAGCGACAGTGCTTAGAAACAGTGTTTCGCGTACCGAGAACTGACACGCAGAAACTTGTCGGAGAAGCCGAGAAAGTGGAGGCAAAATTTAAAATTCATTTGAAATGGCAAGTTTAAAATAAAAATTGTATCTTTGCGTTCTTAATGAAAATTAATTAGGTTATTAAATATAATTAAAGAAATATGGAAGCAGTACTAGAAAGAAAAAAAGTTTTTCGTTCAACTCTCAGTC
>WRGS01000109.1 GCA_009787075.1 Paludibacter sp. | reverse complement strand
CGGCAGTGCAAATTCCAAAATCTCAATTTCATCAATTTTTAGCAACTTTGACTTTATTTCAACATCTTTTCCCTCGCGTGCATAATCGTAAGCGCGTTTCCCGTCAATTTTTACTGCCGAATATACAGGCGGTTGCTGCCATATTTCGCCGATAAAAGTCGGTATAATTTTATTAATTAACTCAAAATCAATATGTTCAGTTGGAAATATTTTATCAACAGGCAATTCCAAATCAAACGATGGAGTTGTTTGCCCAAGTTTCAACGTAGCGATATATTCTTTTGTTTGCGCCTGAAAATCATCAATTTGACGAGTTTTTGCTCCTGTGCAAATAATCAAAACGCCTGTTGCCAAAGGGTCGAGCGTGCCTGCATGTCCAACTTTTATTTTCTTTATATTTAGCATTTTAAGCATTTTCCAACGAAGTTTATTTACCACATTGAACGAAGTCCAATGCAGCGGCTTGTTGATATACAAAATTTCGCCTTCAATAAAATCCATTTTTAACGCTTAACATTAATAATTACAAATCTGAAATTTATTCTATTTTTTCATCAAAAAATCAAAATTATCTTTACTCGAAAGTTCCTGCGGCGCTTGTCCAAAGTGGAAAATTCGCGCATTACGATTCCCTATAAGTTCAAGTTTTTCGTTTTCATACTTCAACATTGTTCCTTCGCGCAACCCTATAACGTATGTTCGTGGATTTTCAATCAAAAATTCCTCAATTCGCTGTTCGCGGGTTTCGCCTCCAAAATTTTCTGGATGCGAGTCAAGATAATGCGGATTGATTTGGAATGGAACAAAATTAAAAGTTGCAAAACCAATCGGCGCAACAATCGGCATATCATTGGTTGTGCGCAAAGTCGGACAAGCAACATTGGCTCCTGCCGACCAGCCAATATAAGGCACGCCTGCTGTTCCACGTTTTCGCATAGCGTGCATAATTTGATTTTGATGCATCAAACGGACAAGTTTCCAAGTATTGCCGCCGCCGACAACAATCGCCTGCGCCTGCATCACCGCCTCGCGCGGATTTTTAAAATGATGAATCCCTGTAACGTGATGTCCGATTTCTGCAAAACGCTGATTTACTTTGTTTTCGTATTCATCAAACGAAAAAGTTACCGCCGCGTATGGAATAAACAGCGCATCAACAGGTTTGTCGCCCAAAAATTTCTGAATTTCATATTTCGGATAATCCAAATATGCCTCGCCTGCGTTAGTGGAATTGCTGATAAGAAGGAGTTTCATAATAATTATTTCAAAATTCCAAATTGGTTATTGACCTTATCTGTTGCGGTCGGCAACGATGTACATTTGACTTTGCTGACTTGGCAACGCCGCTCTCAATTCCTGTATAAATTTGCTTGCATCTTCGCGCGAGGTAAACTCGCCGATGCGCACTTTCCAAAACGGCGAAACGTAATTTACCTGTATGTTTTCGTTAGGATATTTGGTGCGCAACTGCCGTTCAATGCTTGTTGCATCGTTTTTTGCAGTGCGTTGATTACTCGAAAAAACCTGCACACGATACACAGTACCGCCTTTTACAGTGGCAGTATTCTTTTTTAAAAGCAATGCCTCTATTGCATCGTCCTGAACAAAAGTTACCTTTGCGCCTGTTTGCGCTTCAGGTGTTTCCATTGAGGCAAAAATATTTTCTTTTGCCTGACTGTAAGCATTTTGCAACACCAACACCGCAAAAATTATTGTCAAATAAAGTATTTTTTTCATTTCTTTTTCTTTCAAATTTTTTGCAAAAGTACATGAATTTTTTTAATTACGCACAGATTAATAAAAATTCAATTCAAAAATTATGGAGAAAATATTTAATGTTTTATAATATATTCTTTGAGCCGTTCTATTGCTCATTGACGAAATTTTGTAGCCACTTTGGAATTGATACGATAACCAAGCGAAATAATCATATCAAGGTTGTAATGGTATGTATTATAGTTTTTCCCGTCGGCGGCAGTTGTAAAGAAAATCTTTACAACTGAATTTTTATTTAATTCTCCCTCTTCTACAATGTTTTTAATGTGCTGACCTATATTTTGTTTGGTCGTATCAAAAATTTCCGCCAACTGTTTTTGCGTAAGCCAAACGGTATCTTCCGCCAATCGTACCGATACTTTAGAAATATTATCCTCTGTTTCGTAAATAATGAAATTAGGGTGTGTGTTTTGTATCTCGCTGTTTTTTATTTTCTACAAATTTTATGATATTTCTGTTTTTTTGCAGCATTTTTTTATCTCACAAATGTAATGATTTTTATTTATTTCTAACAAAATTCATTCTTTTATCATCAATTCTGTATTTGCTGCCCATAAGCCAAAATATGGATTTTGAGAATATGTTCGTTTTAATAAAATCAAAAATGGTTTATCGAAAATCATTTTCTTGGGTCGAAGATTTTCTTCTCCATTTTCTTCTTCAGAAAGCACCATAGATATAACTAAACTTTCTATCTCAGCGCCTTTTTCATTCAAAATAAAGGCAGTTCTTTGCCAAGCCGTTATTATTGTGTAATTTCGTTCTTCTGTTTGAAATTTGTGTCCTTCCAATGTCGGATAATTTGTTTCAATATTGAAATTAATTTTAGGAATAACAACTTCATCGTCTTCGGAAAGATAATATTTCCATTGCAACTTTTCATTTTTTCGTCCATCTTTTCCAATTTCTGAAAGTTTCACAATTTACTCATTCATTTCAGCCATTGAACGAAAGATTTTGTCGGTTTTTAAATAAAATAATTTCGTGATTTTTATCTTTTGGCAACAACTTGATAATGAAATTATTATCATTTTTATAGTAAATGATTTTAACAATATCCAATTGTTTATAATAATTATGCCCACTTACGCCAAACGATGCAACAGATTGTCCGTTAAAAATCAATTCCTTCTTATAACTGTTCAGTTCTACTTCAAAAACTAAAGATTTTTTAAATTCGGCTTTGGCTGTTATAGCATACCCGTCAATTATTCCTGTTACGGAATATTCATTGCTTTTTAGCGTATTGATAAATGATTTTGAATTATTTAGCAAAAATAAATCTTGGTTTTCTTTGGGTATTATCAGCGGGCAACCAATCTGTTTTTTTATTTCGTCCCAAGCATACGAAAAGGTTGCACAATAGACCTGATTTTTCCGAACATTTATTTTATGTTCGAGCGTTGGTAAAAAAATCTGTTTTTTTATATTCAGATAAATTTTTTACTTCCGAAAATTTTTGTTCACTATTTACTGTTGCTATATTTAGATTTTCTTCCGATTTTGCAAATTCAGTTTGTTGCTTATTTTCAGAAATTGTTTCTATATTTTGTTGTTTATTACCTTTATCCATACAGGAAACCATTATCAGCACAATGGTTACCATTATTACTGTAACAAAATTTTTGAAATTCATTTTTGTCATTTTATTTATATTTTTTTAAAACATTAATATTCAAATAACTAATAAATATTCACAAAAATACATATTTCTTTTTAATACGCAATTTTTTTTGTTTTTCTGTAATTTTAAATAGTTTCAAGTAACTAATTTCTTTTTGTCAATTTGGAGAAAAGAGCGGCAAACTGCGCGGCTTGTTTTTTGCGCGAAAATTGTGCGATATATTCCTTATTTACAATCTGATGCGTGTATCCATAAGTTTGCCATTCTGCGTATTTTTCCAAAATAAAATTTTCAACTTGCGCACTTGTTGAGCAGGCAATTCCTGCATTTGCGCAATTTATTGTTTCTTCGAGACAACTTTCATCGTTTCGCACGCACAAAATCGGTTTTTCAACCGCCAAATATTCAAACACTTTCGTTCCCATAATGCCTTTCGGCGTGTTTTCTCCTGTTGATTTGTTTGCCAAAAGCAGCAAAATGGAACTTTCATTCAAAATTTGAGGAATTTGATAATTTTGCACCGTGTCGAAAATTTCAACAAAATCGGCAATGCCATAATTTGCAACAAGTTCTGCAACAATTTTTTTCGATTCTTCGTTTATTAAATAAAACTTTATCTTAAAAATTTCAGCATCAATTTTATTTTTTGCTAATAAATTTGCTATTGCCTCGAAAAACAGCGACGGGTCTTTAATTGCCTGACTTTCAATTCTGCCTGTGTATGCTATAATAAAATGTTGATTTTTAGTAATTTGCGGGAAGAACAAATCTGGGTCAAAACCATTGTAAATTAATTTTACGTTTTTATTATATTTTGACAAAATATCTGCGTGCCATTGAGAAACGGTAGTTATAAAATCGGCTTTTTTCAAAATTTTATTCCGCTGGCGTATAAATTTTTTTACAATAATTTTTGTTAAAATTTTGTTTAATAAAATATTTGGCGTTTTTTTGCTGATTTGGTCTCCGCTTGGAAATTGTTCAATAATATCCCGCAAATCCATTACAAACGGTATTCGATAACGGCGGCTGAGTTTGCTTGCGGTAAGGGCAGAATATGGACGAAAAGAAGAACTTGAAAGAATAAGCGAAATATCTTGATTTTCAATGATTTGTATTGCTTTTTTTCCAATAATTATATTTTTTAAATTGAACAAAAAATCTGCAACAAAAACAAAAATATATTTTATTCTTTTAATAATTTTATTTTTTGAATGATAAAAATTAACATATCTAATATCCTGATTTTCTGTTAATTGTCCGTAAATTTTTTGCGGTAAATATTCGGTAATAATTATTGGATTCCAACCAAAAGAACGCAAATATTTGCATAAAAAACCCATTCGCGGGTTAAACGCCGGCGGGAATGAATCGCAGATTATCAATATGTTATTCATTTTATTGTTCATCGGAAGTCAAATTATCAGAAATCAAATAATTATATAAAACAAAAACTCTTTCGCGAGTTATTTGCGCTGCAAAATTTCCATAAATCACTCCCCAAATAGTTCCTCCGCCCATTTCATTATATGTATTTTGAAAAACCTCGCCAATGAGTTCTTTTTCAGAATCCCGAAATTTAATCCATTGCCGTTGCGCCTGCTGAAATGCTTTTTTACCATTATTGTCCAATTTGTTGTACAATATTTTATAATATTTATTCAACAATTTATCATATTCTGCTTCAAGCGTTTTATTAGCTTGGTGCATTCCGTAAGTGGAATCGTCTTGATTGAGCATATCACGCACTTTTTGTTCAACGCAAGCGGTATCTTGCCTAAATTCTCTTGAAATATTTTGCGAATACACGCAAATACAATTCAACAGAAAAAATAAAAATATTATTAATTTTTGCATTATGATTATATTTTGTTATTTAATGCCGAATAAGTTG
>WRGS01000108.1 GCA_009787075.1 Paludibacter sp. | reverse complement strand
ATATTATTATTTATAATGCTGATGTCGGCAGGTTTTGGCATCGGAAAATCTTGTTGATTATCATATTGATATTCAGGCGAGAACGGCATAAACGTTTGTGCAGCGCGGCGATGCATCAAAGCAAGGTCTAAAAACCAGCCCTTTTCCTGATAACCTGCGCCCAAAGTAAAATAATTTGTGGTTTTTGGCACAAAATATTCAGCATCGGTACGCATCGCATTTGCCCACATAAGTTTATCTGCCTTTTTTTCATTAATCATTGAAGTTTGCATTGCATAACCCGCACGCACGCTAAAATTGTCCGACACACGATATTCTCCGCCGATTTTTATGGTATGTCCATTTGAAAACATATCTTTCATTCCGTTGTTTTCTGCATCAAAAGCCTGTTTGTGTTCATCTTTATCGGCATAAAAAGTGCTTTTATAATCTGTAAAAACATATTCTGCGCTTATTAAACCCTTTTTGCCAAACACATAAGCCGCACCAATATTTGCATAGAAAGGACGATTGACTACATATTCGTCTTTTGCTGTGTAATTGGGGCTGACCTGATAAAATTTTGTATTCAACTCCGGTGCGTAATTTTCCGACAAAAACAATGCTGTAGGAGTGTGAATTGACGCTGATACACGCAAAGCGCTTGTAATTTTAAACAAACCGCCAACCGAAACATTAATCCCGAAACCGTTTGCCGAAAGGACATTTTGTAAATTAAACCAATCGCTGTTATCGCTCACAGTTTCAGAATATTTTGAAGTTATATCGTAAGCCATTGTTTGCAGATTAATTCCAATTCCCAAATAAAAACGGTTGCTGAAATTGCCCGACCACGTAAATCCGTACTCATCAATATAACCTCTTTCATTGAGATAATAAGTTGGAATCACATCTTGGTATTTATCTTCATTAGCCATATAACCAAAATCAGACAGCCAACCAACATCGTACAGATTAATCATATAAGCATTGTATCCTAAAACCGACAGCCAGCCAACCTTAACATTGCCGAAATCACCCATTGCATTTTCATTTGTAATGCCTGTACCGTTCGCCAAATTTGCCATCATATTCGCCAGCCGCGCCTGCATTTCACCTCCGCTAATAGTAATATTTCGGTCAATCGACTTTAATTTATTATAGGTAAAAGCAAGATTCATATTGAGCAAACCGCTTGTTTCGCCTCTTATTTGCCGCCATGTTGGCATTGCGGTAACATACGAAATATTATTAAATTTGGTGCGGAACATATTGTCTGTTGTTGTTTGTCCGCCCCAAGTCGATTTTGCGCTTTGAATCTGACCATTTAACGAAAAACTCAATTCCTGTCCGCGATAAATTCCCAAGCCCGCAGGATTGTCTTTTATTGCCGAAACATCGCCGCCCAACGCGCCGAATGCGCCAGCCATACTCATATAACGCGCCGTTCCTTGGATATCGTCCTGAACATATTTTACAGCGTCAATCTCCGATTGAGCCGAAACCAATGTTACTGATAAAATTCCTGTTATTATTAAAAAAATCTTTTTCATTTTTTATATTTTATAAAATGTTGAAATATAAACTTTTATTTTATTTAAAGATTTAATATTTAAAAATTTATTTCAGGTATTAGCCCGATTTTTTAAAATTTATATAAAATCTTTAAAATTCGATTTATCTGCGTCCGCCGCTACTGCCTGATGAGCGGCTGTCGCCACCTCCACCACTGTATGAGCCACTCGACGAACGCGAACTTGATGATGAACCACCGCTATACGAACCTCCTGAACTTGACCGCGAAGAATTACTGTAAGAACCGCTTGACCGAGACGACGTGCTATACGTTGAATTGCCTGAACGAGATGGCGTGTACGAACTTCCAGACCTTACTGCGCCCGATTCTGTGCGTCCTGTGTAAGTATTGCTGCGGACAGTTCCGCTTTCTGCATTGCGTCCCGTATATGTTCCGCCGCCGCGGTTTGCGCTTTCGGCGGTTGCCGTTCTTCCATTAGAAACGCGCGGCATTGTGCTTACTCCGCTTTCTGAAACGCGTCTGCCTGATGTTGCATAGTTTGAAGTGCGCTTTGCATCTCCATAATTTGCATTTCCGCGCGAGCCAACTCTTGACGTGTTGTCGCTTGTTCGCATTCCGTTATCCGCCAAACGAATTCCTATGCGGTAACTTCCAACTGCTGCCTCACGTGTGCGGTTTGCAGAAACGCCCGTACGCGAACTGTACAAATCACGTCTGTTGCTGCCATAATATCCCGACGGGCGATAATCGTAGTGGTGATTGTGTCCCCAGCCGTAATAACCGCCATAGTAATCACCCCAACCATAATAGGGATAACCCCAACCATAGTAGCCACCCCAGCCGTAATAACCGCCCCAACCGAAACTCCAATATGGGTCGTACCAGCCCCAACTGTAATATGGACGATACCACCACCAATTTGGATAACCCCAGCCGGAATACCACGGATAATACGAATTGTAACCATACCAACCATTCCAGCCATAATAATTGGAATGGATGGTTGTGTAACCATTATTATCATAAACATTCCAATCATTGCCGTCCATATAATAAACGTCATCGTTGGAAGGGTCATAGATAATTACAGACGCACTGTTGCGGTGAAAACGTTTGATGCGCTGTGCATATTCATACTTGGACAGTTCTACCGAATCAAGCGCAATAACCGTATCTGAATTAAATTTTTTGTTATACTTTGTGTTTTCGTCTAAATAAACAATTTTGCGCGCTCCATTTTTATAAACCGCCTCTGTTTGCACAGGCTTTTGTTTTGCAACAGTTGCATCTTTTTTGGCATCATCTGCCGAATAGTAAATGTCGTTTGCCCATTGAGCAAAACCCAACAAAGGCAACAACACTGCCGATAATAATATTAATCCCTTTTTCATAGTAAAAACTCCTTTTATTTTAAATTAAATAAAAACTTTTTTTTAAAAACAATAATCGTGCCATAAGATATAATTTTTTAGGTTTTATTTGTAATTTCAATGGAAGCGCCCAATTATTTATAATTATTATTTTATGGGTTATTTTCAAAATTAAAATAATTTTTTCCTTTATAAATGTTAATGTTTTTTCAATCGTAAAATATTTGTGTAAATTTGCAGCGTTTTTTAGTAATAAATTTAAAAAATATGAAGAATCGAATAATCGTTTATTTATCAATTTTATTAATTGGCGTTTTGACGATGTCGGCGTGCAGTTCGTCGAAGAATACAACAAAAATTGTGGGCGCAAACAAAACTGCTGGTCAGCCGTCGTCTGGCACATCGCCAGAGCCGCCGCGCAATACCCAGCAGCCTGCCGCAACTCAACCGCCCAAAGAAACTGCAAAAGAAGAAGTTACGCGCTCTGAAAGTTTTTACCTTACAGAAGGAGAAAACCCGAAATCAGATGTGTATAAAAAACATTACCATGTTGTTGTAGGAAGTTTCAAAAGCCGCGATAACGCAAAAGGTTTGCAGTCGTCTCTCAATTCAGAAGGCAATAACACAACGGTTGTGGTAAATGAAAATGGAATGTATCGTGTAATTTTAGCATCTTTTGACGAATATTTGCAGGCGCGGGCGTGCATCAACAATATTGCAGGGCGTTTCCCTGATGCGTGGGTGCTGGTTAATACTAATTGATTTTTATGATAAAGAATAGATTTTTTTTATTGACACTGTTAATTTGTTGTACAACAGTGTCTTTATCTGTTTTTGCGCAACATAAAAAATTTGAAATGCGCGGTGTGTGGATTGCTACTGTTGCAAATATTGATTTCCCATCAAAGCAGGGCTTAACCTCTGCCGAGCAGCAGCAGGAAATCGTTCAGTTGCTCGACGATTTGGCAAGCAATAACATTAATTGCATAATTATGCAGGTTCGCCCCACTGCCGATGCGTTTTATCCTTCGCCGCTTGAGCCTTGGTCGCATTGGCTAACAGGGCAACAGGGCAAAAGTCCATTTCCTTTTTACGACCCTTTGGATTTTATAATTAACCAAGCGCATAAACGGTGTATGGAAGTGCATCTGTGGCTAAATCCGTATCGAGTTACAATGAATGAAAATATTAATTCATTAAGCAAAGACCATTTATTTTTTAAAAATAAAAATATTTTTGTAAAATATGGCAATAAATATTATTTCGATCCGGGACTTGACCAAACGCGGAAATTTTTAAATACAGTTGTAAAAGACCTTGTTGAGCGATACGATATTGATGCAATTCATTTTGACGATTATTTCTATCCATATCCTGAAGGAAAAGCCGATTTTCCTGATGGGCAAACGTTTAAAAATTTTCCACGCGGATTTACAAACAAAGCAGACTGGCGGCGCAATAATGTAGATATGATTATCGGCGAACTGCAAAACACAATAAAATCGACCAAAGCGTGGGTTGAGTTTGGCGTCAGTCCATTTGGCGTTTGGCGAAACAAAAGCAAAGATCCGCGCGGCTCTGAAACTCAGGCAGGAATTGAAAATTATGATGACCTTTACGCTGACATTCTCAAATGGCTCAAAGAGGGAAATATTGATTATGTTACTCCGCAACTTTATTGGGAAATTGGAAAAAAAGTTGCCGATTATAGAGTGCTTATAAAATGGTGGGCTGAAAACAGTTGCGGTAAAAATCTTTATATTGGTTTGTATGCATCGGGGCTGAAAGTCAATAATGCTGCCGCGTGGCAAAAACCAAATGAAATTGCCCGCCAACTTGCTTTAAATGAACAGATTGAACAAATTGACGGCGCGATGTTTTTCAGTGCGCGACCATTTGTTTCAAATTTGCAGGGACTGAACGATACTTTGCGTTCAAATTATTATAAATATCCTGCTTTAAACCCGATTAACCGCAATATTGAAGGCAAATTTTCTGCGCAAGTGCAAAATCTTGCAATGGTAAAAGACAGTAAAAATACGGTTCTTGTTTGGAATAAAAATCAAATCACAGAAGATGGCACACAAACGGCTTATTATGTAGTTTACGCTTTTAAAGGTAAAAAAATTGGCGATATGAACGCGCCTGAAAATATTATTGCAAAAACTCAGGATAATATGTTGAATTTAAATAGTTTAAAACAAAGTTTGCATGGCAGATATACCTTTGTTGTAACATCTGTCAATCGTTTTAGAATCGAAAGTCAGGCATCAAAACCATTGCAAAATAATATTAAATAAAGATTACAGGAAATTAATCTTGGATTTTT
>WRGS01000107.1 GCA_009787075.1 Paludibacter sp. | reverse complement strand
ATAAAAGAATCGTCAAAACCTATACGCGCGGCATCTGCTTTGGTATTTCCATAATAAATTTTATCCAAATGCGCCCAATAAATTGCGCCCAAGCACATAGGGCAAGGCTCGCACGAAGTAAAAATCTCGCAGCCGCTCAAATCGAAAGTTCCTAACTTGGCTGCAGCAGCGCGGATTGCGCTTACTTCGGCGTGAGCGGTCGGGTCGTTGTTGGCAGTAACGCGATTAACTCCACGAGCAATTATTTCGCCGTTTTTTACAATCACAGCCCCAAAAGGTCCACCGTTGTCTTGCACATTTTCAACCGAAAGCGCGATTGCTTCGCGCATAAATTTATCCTGTTCTTTCATAGAATATTTATAAGGTTACTCTCCTCTCCCACCCTATTCAAACAAAAAAAGAAAAGAAAAGAAAAAGGAAAATGAGGTTAAATTAAAATTTATACATTAAAATATATTTTTTAGGCGTTCCATACACATCTTTTACCGAAACCACAAGCGGAACAGAATCGGGATTTACAGAAAAATTCTGCAAATCGCTGATATTAAAGCACATAGTATTTGCATACGGATATACAGGCATATCGTTGTGCGAATTATGGCGAAATTCCAACTTAATTGTATCCTGCGAATTGTAGGCAATCAGCGAATCGCGCACCATATCAAAAGTATGAATTATATTGCCCGAAGCATTGAATTTGTAATTTATATTCAAAAAATGACTTCCAATGTACATCTGCACATCATACACGGGGTCGTTGCCAACCGTATCTGCAACTGCCTTTGTAAGCGGCAGCACATTGCGCGTTTCAAATAAAGACCCCGAAATCAAACGAATTTCCAGCACTTTTGTGTCATTGTTTCTGCTCAATTCATTGAACAGAATAGCCATTCGCGTACCTGTTTTCGGCTTAAAATCAGGATATTTAGTTTCCGTTACAATATATCTAAAACCGTCGTCGCCATTGAACGTAAAAAGACTGCTCAAAGTCGGGTTATCCACCGTTCCAATCGGAGATATATAAGATGCTTCTACAGGCTCGTTTTTTGGCAGGCAACTCGCAAAAATTGCCGTTATAGCAATCAAATAAATGATTTGTTTTGTTTTCATATTATTTTATATTTTATTTTTAATTAATAAACAAGAAATGCAAAATTAGTATGATTTTGCTGATATTGCAAATTTTTAACGTTTTTTATAATTTTAATTGTAAATATAATAGTAAATAATTTTACCATTCAACAGGGCTTAATCCGTTTTGTTGGAGGTAATTGTTTGCTTTTGAAAAATGTTTGCAGCCGAAAAAACCGCGATAAGCAGAAAGCGGCGATGGGTGAACTGCTTTGAGTATTAAATGTTTGCGCGTGTCGATGAGTTTTTCTTTTTGCTGGGCATAATTTCCCCAAAGCATAAAAACAATATTTTCGCGCGTTTGCGCCAAATGAGCGATAGCCGCATCTGTTAAAATTTCCCAGCCGTGTCCCTGATGTGAATTTGCCAGCCCTTCGCGCACAGTAAGAGTTGCGTTAAGCAACAAAACACCCTGCTTTGCCCACCGCTCTAAATTGCCCGATTGCGGCATTATTTTGCCCAAATCGTCTTCTATTTCTTTATAAATATTTACCAGCGAAGGCGGCAGCGCAATTCTATCATTAACCGAAAAGCAAAGTCCGTTTGCCTGCCCTGCGCCGTGATACGGGTCTTGCCCGAGAATAACAACTTTTGTTTGTTGGACAGGGCAATAGTCGAACGCGCTGAAAATTTGCCGCGCAGGCGGAAAAATTCGCCTTACAGCATATTCCTGACGAACAAAATCGGTCAGCGTTTTGAAATACGGCTTTTCAAACTCATTTTTGAGTAATTCTTTCCACGAATTTTCTATTTTTACATCCATTATTTTAATTATGAATTATGATTTTCCGCAAAATTAATGATATTTTCCAAAATAAAAAAACCGCTCTCTTTTCACAAGAGAGCGGCTTTTAACAAATCAATATAATTAACACAATAAATACAAATTTTTCATTCTTGATTTAATGTTATGCGGCGGAAAGCGGTAACAGTCGCCTTATTTGCTTTGAGATAATCGGCAACAGCGATTTTACTGTCCTTAATAAACGCCTGTTCGAGCAATGTCGAATCTTTAAAGAATTTATCAAGGCGTCCCTGTGCAATTTTATCAAGCATCGCTTCGGGCTTGCCTTCTTCGCGTGCTTTTTCGCGTCCGATTTCAAGTTCCTGCGCAATTATTTTTTCTGGCACAGAGTTTCTGTCCAACGAAACAGGATTCATTGCCGCTGCCTGCATCGCAATGTCGCGCGCTATCTGACGTTCTACGCCGTTTTCACCAAAAGCAACAATGGTTGCAAGTTTATTTCCCGGATGAATATATTCTACAACGGTTGCCCCTTCAACATATTCATAGAAATCAACTTCCATTTTTTCGCCTGTTATGCCCGAACGTTCGGTAACAAGTTCGGCAACGGTGCGTCCGTCAATTATTAAAGCATTGACTTCGTCGAGCGAATGTGGTTTTTTAGCCATAATTTCGTCAAGGATTTTTTGCGTAAGCGCAATAAAATCAGCGTTTTTGGCTACAAAATCGGTTTCGCATTTGAGCGCAACAATTGCAGCAAAACCATCTTTTGCCGCTGCCAAAACGCAACCTTCGGATGCTTCGCGGTCGCTGCGTTTGGCGGCAATCGCCTGTCCTTTTTTACGAATTATTTCTATTGCTTTTTCAAAATCGCCCTCTGCTTCGCCAAGCGCATTTTTGCAATCCATCATGCCTGCGCCTGTCATTGTGCGCAATTTTGAAATATCAGCCATTGATATTGATACTGCCATATTTTTTTATCTTAATTAATTAATTAATTATCAACCAATTAGCATTTATTATATTTTAAAATTTTATATTAAAAAAAAATAATAAATGCCAAGTGGTAAACTTTTTTATTCTTCTTCTTCTTTACTTATAAATTTATCCGCTACTTTTGCATTAATAGCATCTTTTTCTTCATTGTGACGTGTGCGGCGGATACGTGCTTTTTTGTCTTTCGGCTCTCTTGCATGTCCGTCTTCCTCTTCCTTTTTATTATCAATTTTTTCAACTTTGCGCTCGTCCAAACCTTCTTTATACGCCTGTGCCATTGCATCAAGTATAATTTCTATGGCTTTGGTCGAATCGTCGTTGGCAGGAATCACATAATCAATGCCTGATGGGTCAGAATTCGTATCAACAATTCCGAAAACGGGAATTCCAAGCCGCTGCGCCTCAGCAACAGCGATATGTTCTTTCATCACATCAATAACAAAAACTGCTGCAGGCAAACGAACCATATCGGCTATTGAGCCAAGATTTTTTTCAAGTTTTTCGCGCTGGCGCGTGATTTGCAATTTTTCGCGTTTGGATATATTGTCGAAAGTACCGTTAGTGGTCATTTTATCAATTTGCGACATTTTATTGACCGCCTTACGAATTGTGGGAAAGTTTGTGAGCATTCCGCCCGCCCAACGTTCTGTAATATATGGCATTGAAATTTGTTTTGCTTTTTGGGCAACTACATCTTTCGCCTGCTTTTTGGTAGAAACAAAAAGCACATCGCGACCTTTGCGGGCGTATTGTTTCAATTCTTCGGCTGCCTCGTCAATCTTAACAACCGTTTTATGAAGGTCGATAATATGAATGCCGTTGCGTTCCATAAAGATATATGGCGCCATTGCAGGATTCCATTTGCGCTTCAAGTGTCCGAAGTGCGCTCCTGCTTCCAAAAGTTGTTCAAATGTTGTTCTTGACATTTTTTTCTTTTTTATTAAAAATTTGTTTACTTTCTTTTAAAATTATTAATTAATAACCAATCGCAAAGTAGTTTTTATTATTTATTTTTTATTTAAAATAAAATTTAAAATAAAAAGTCCTTGCGATTTAGATACTAAACCGATTATTTCTTAATTCAAATATTTCAAGATTTCAAAAACGTGAAAAAAACAATTATGAAATCCTGAAAATTTTGAAATAATATTAACGTTTCGAGAATTGGAAGCGTTTGCGCGCTTTTGGACGACCCGGTTTTTTGCGTTCCACTTCGCGATGGTCGCGCGTCATAAAACCTTCTTTTTTCAAAGATGGTTTGTCTTCGGGGTTGATTTTTACAAGTGCGCGTGCAATTGCCAAACGCAATGCTTCAGCCTGTCCTTTAAATCCGCCGCCGCCAAGATTAACTTTGATGTCGTATTTTTCAACTACGCCGAGAGTGTTAAGTGGCTGTTTTACAATATATTGCAAAATAGAAGACGGAAAATAACTGTCCAATCCGCGTTTGTTAATCGTAATTTGACCATTTCCCTCATTCACATAAATACGTGCGATAGCCGCTTTTCTTCTTCCTATAGCATTTACTCTTTCCATACTTTTATTTAAGTGCATTTAAATCAATTTGTTTGGGTTGTTGTGCTTGCATATTATGCTCGCTGCCTGAAAAAACGTAGAGATTATTTAAAATCTTACGACCAAGTTTGTTTTTGGGAAGCATTCCCTTTACAACTTTTCTAATAAGTTTTTCAGGACTTTTTTCCATCAACTCTTTTGGAGTTGTTTCGCGTTGCCCGCCGGGGTAGCCAGTATGACGCAGATAAATACGGTCAGTCCATTTCATTCCTGTCAAACTCACTTTGCTTGCATTGATAAGTATCACATTATCGCCGCAATCGACATGAGGCGTAAAACTGGGCTTGTATTTTCCGCGCAAAAGTTTTGCAACTTTCGATGCCATGCGCCCAAGCACTTGGTCTGCAGCATCAACCACGACCCATTCTTTATTAACTGTCGCCCTATTGGCGGACACAGTTTTATAACTTAAAGTATCCACTTTGTTGTTTTTTTCGTTTAAATGATTAAAAAATTGCCCGCTCAAACATTGTTTTTTACTGATTTTGAGATGGCTAATCGGAACAAAATCAATACTTTACAAAGACAGCAAGCATATTATCTGTATCGGATAATAAACGGACTGCAAAAGTACTGCTTTTATTTTGAATAACAAAATATTATTTAATTTTTTTTTTGCGAAGTAGATTAATTTTTGATGGTGATGTAAAAAGTAT
>WRGS01000106.1 GCA_009787075.1 Paludibacter sp. | reverse complement strand
CCGTTTTTCCCAACAAGCGCAACTTTTTCCTTGCGGTTTACCAAAAATCCAACATTATCAAAAAGCGGCGTACCTCCAAATTCTACTGTAAGTTGTTCAACAGAAAGCATTTATTTTTATTAAAAATTAAAAGTTAAGATTTTTTTAGAATTTACACGATTTGTCAGTTAATTATAAATTTATTGACGTTTCATTTTAGAGTCTGTTTAAAAATTTTAGAAATTATTTATTACAAATATTGTTTGTTATTGCTCTGGATTGCTTCCTGCTTCGTTCCTCGCAGTTGCAATGACGTACTGACCTCTCCCACCTGCCCTCTCCACAATGAGAGGGGAGCGGTATTGCTTCGGGCTATCGCCTTAGCAATGACATTTTTTAGGAGTATCCTTTAATTAATTATGTCTTTTTGCCCATTTTCTAAATTTTGTTTTGCCGCCGACAGCCAAAATCAATGTTTTTGAAAATTTTAAAAATGCTTTCATATATGCTTCGTTTCGGAACAGTTCCGAATCTTTTGCGGCTTTGTAGGTTAGGAAAATTCCTGCGGGCAGCAAAACAGCGGAACTTAGCCACATTCCGCGCCAAGCGTCCCAAAGTCCTTCACGCGCCATTTTGAAACCAGTGTTGTCGATAATATAATAAATAATGAACATCACAACCGAAACCACAATCGGCATTCCAAGTCCGCCTTTGCGGATAATAGCTCCAAGCGGCGCACCGATAAAGAAGAAAATCAGGCAGGCAAACGACAGGGTAAATTTGCGGTAAAGTTCAATCTGATGACGGCGAATTTTGAAAATATCACTTTCAACACCTACTGAGTTAAACATATTTGCCTCTTTTTTCTGTTTTACAATATTCATTGTTTCGCTTACAACTCGCTGCCTGTCAATAGAATTCATTTTTTGAAAAATGGAATTAAAATTTTCAGATTTTTCACTTTTCGGCGCAGTTTGCAGTTGAATATTCGGCATGCGCTCGCGCCCCAAATAATTATGCGCAATAAGTTCCTTTCCTAAAATTACGGTTTGTTTATCTACGATATTTTGCACAGAATCAATTGTTTGCAAAAGTTCTTTGAAGTTTTTACTCACATATTCATCTTTAAGAATTGATTCGTCGTAGCGGTCGAAATCGGTATTAAAATCAAGCAAAATTTCTTTTTTGATAAAAGTTTCGCGGCGGTAAGGAATTGCTGTTGAAGAATAACTCATTCGTTGGTTTTTCAGATTTTCAAACCCTTCGCCGTGTAAAAGCGTGAGCATCAAATATTTTTTATCAGCGGTAAAAGCGATTTTTCCCGAATCGGCAAGGGTAATGCCCGCGTTTTGAAACCCGCGCGAAAAATCGTAAATCATAATATTTTTGAGCCAGCCTTTGCTATCTTTACTTTCCACATAAATATGATAACCGTTAATTCCGTCATAAAATTCGCCCGGCGGAATTTCCAATTCTGGCGATTTTTGCCTCAAAGAAAAAATTAAAGTATAAAGTTTTGTTTGCGCTTTGGGCAAAATATTATTTGAAAAGAAAAACGCGCCGATGCAAATCATTGAGATAGAAATAATTAGCGGCAGCATTATCCTGAAAAGCGAAATTCCTGCCGATTTCATTGCTGTAAGTTCAAAATTTTCGCCCAAATTACCAAAAGTCATCAGCGAGGCAAGCAAGATAGCAAGCGGCAAAGCCATAGGCACAAGCGATGCACTTGAATACAGAAAAAATTCTGCAAAAATCGACAACCCTATTCCTTTCCCAACCAAATCGGTGATGTGTTTCCATGTAAATTGCATTTCCACAATCAGTAAACAAATCAGAAACGTCATCACAAAAACAGGAAAAAATTGTCTTAAAAGATATAAATCAAGTTTTTTCATTTTTCAAGGTGCAAAAGTACGAAATTTAAAAATATTTTTGCAGTTTTTCAAAAAAGTTTCGGTAATTTTGCGGCATCGAAATTTTTTAATAATCAATTTTTTAAAAAAATTATAAAAATAATTTGCACAGATAAAAAAAAAGCAGTACTTTTGCAGTCCTAAATTTTTTGGTATAAAAATAAAGAAAAAACATTGATAAAGAAATGTCAAAAATTTGTCAAATAACAGGTAAGACGGCTATGGTGGGCAATAATGTGTCGCACTCTAAACGCCGTACAAAAAGAACTTTTGACGTGAATTTATTCACAAAAAAATTCTATTGGGTTGAGCAGGATATGTGGATTAGCCTTAAACTCTCTGCTGCCGGACTTCGCACAATCAACAAATTAGGTTTGGACGCAGCCATTCGGCAAGCGGCTAACAAGGGTTATTTATACGCTTAAATTAAAAGAAAATGGCAAAGAAAACGAAAGAAGCACGTATTCAGGTAATTATGGAATGTACCGAGCATAAAGAAAGCGGAATGCCCGGCACTTCGCGTTATATTACTACAAAAAACAGGAAAAATACTCCTGAACGGTTGGAATTGAAAAAATACAACCCGATTCTCAAAAAAGTAACAGTACATAAAGAAATTAAATAAAAAGTTTTAAATTATGGCAAAGAAAGCGGTAGCATCGTTGCAGAAGGGTGAAGGACGCACGTTCGCCAAAGTGATTAAAATGGTCAAATCACCAACGACAGGCGCATATTCATTTCGGGAAGAAATGGTGCATAACGACAATTTGAAAGATTATTTGGCAAAATAAATTTCAAATTGTAAAATTAACTTCATACAAACGCTCATTTTTTACAAAAAAAGATGAGCATTTTTTGTTGAATATTCTTTATTTAAAAAATTTACTTTCCATACAAAAAATTAAATATAAAAACACTAAAATTGTAAATTATTATGGCATTGTTTAATATTTTTAATAAACAAAAAAAAGAAACTCTTGACGAGGGCTTGAATAAAACCAAAGAAAACATGTTTTCAAAAATTTCTCGCGCAGTTGCAGGCAAATCAAAAGTTGATGAGGAAGTGCTTGATAATCTGGAAGAAGTGCTGATTTCTTCCGATGTCGGCGTGGAAACAACTTTGCGCATTATTAAGCGCATCGAACAACGTGTTGAACGCGATAAATATTTGAACGCTAATGAATTAAACTTAATTCTTAAAGACGAAACAGCATCTTTACTTGCCGAAAACAATTCTGATAATGCAAGCGATTTTTCTGACAATTTGCCTGCAAAGCCTTATGTAATTATGGTTGTTGGCGTCAATGGCGTTGGAAAGACTACCACAATAGGAAAACTTGCGGCTCAATATGTCAAAGCGGGTAAGAAAGTTTATCTTGGCGCAGCGGATACTTTTCGCGCGGCTGCCGTTGACCAGCTTGTGATTTGGGGCGAGCGCAGCGGTGCAACTGTTATCAAGCAAAAAATGGGTTCTGACCCCGCTTCTGTGGCTTATGATACAGTTTCGGCTGCAAAAGCAAATAACGCAGATGTTGTGATTATCGACACTGCAGGGCGGTTGCACAACAAAATCAACCTGATGAACGAATTGACGAAAATCAAAAATGTGATGAAAAAAGTTATTCCCGATGCGCCACAAGAAGTTTTGCTTGTTTTAGATGGCTCTACAGGACAAAATGCTTTTGAACAGGCAAAGCAATTTACCAAAGCGACAGATGTTAATGCGCTTGCTATCACAAAATTAGACGGAACGGCAAAAGGCGGCGTAGTTATCGGAATTTCCGACCAGTTTCAAATTCCTGTGAAATATATCGGACTTGGCGAGGGAATTGACCATTTACAAGTGTTTGACAGAAAAGAATTTGTGAAAAGTCTGTTTGAGTAAATTTTGTTCGCGTTTTTAACAATAATATTTTCAATCCGTTTTTCAGAATTTGTAATACTGAAAAAATAAATATTAGCATTTGTAATGCGAAGAAATAAATCCAATGTACGTCATTGCGACTGCGAGAAACGAAGCAGGAAACAATCCAAAATATTAATTTTCAATAGATTGCTTCGGGCTATCGCCCTGGCAATGACGTTTTTAGGAGTTCCCTTAACATTATTTATATTCTTTGTGCAGCCGAATTTTGCAATTTGATTTTATCATAACTTTTATTTCAAAATATTTTTTCGCATTGCAAATGCTGCGGGACGGGTTTTATTTTTATTTTACAATGAAGTGATTTTTATTTCGTCTAAAATTTTATCATAAATTCCTTTATTTTTTGCGGAAACATTGTCGTAGTATATTCTTATGCCATCAAGAACGTCTTTTCTCCAAAATTTATTATTTTCAATTCCAATAGAGATTTTTCTTTGATTTTTTACTTCTGTTGTTTGCACTTGGTATCTATCTATTGAAAATTCTACCATTGCGCCTTGAAACACAATAATATATGCGCTATCAACAAAACTATAAAAATAAATTACACCTTCTTCGTAATTATCTTTTTGGATACGAAAAGGAACAGGTAATTGCATTTCTATTTCCTTTGATAAAAGTTTTTGACGTTCCAACTTAAAAGAAACATTTTCTCTTTTTATTGTTGAGCAAGCAAATATAACAAAACTCAATATCAAAATTATTATTTTATGGATTTTTGTCTTCATAATTCTTAATTGCTTGTTGTTCAACTGTTTTTATTTGATTTTCAAGTGCAGTGTTAGTTTGCCCAAAAATAAAAGATGGTACATTCATTTTAACATATAGGTCGTATTCCAAAACTGTTCCGACTACGCCTTTTGTGTGATTTGGATTTATAGATGGATTACTTTTACTTAACTCAAAGAAATAAGCGTGTCCGTAACCCTCGTGTGCTGTATTTGATGCTTGTTTCTTTTCATTTAGAAAAGAGGCAGTAAATATATACACATTAGCATTAGGCGATGGGTCATATTCCGCATTTGGCATATTAGTAACTCCATAATAAAAATTATTAGGATAATCTGGGTTACTGCCTACGTCAAAAAACTTATTTCCGTTTATATTTTGGTCTGCAACGGCAAAAATATAATTGGTTTCACTATTAGCTAATGCATATAATGCAGTAAAATTTTCTGAAGTACCACCATATTGATTTAATAAAGAGACATCTAATGTGCCATTATTATCAAATTTTATATACTGAG
>WRGS01000105.1 GCA_009787075.1 Paludibacter sp. | reverse complement strand
GGACTTAGCATTGCCGCCGCGCCTGTTGTCAGTTTTATTATCAATGTTTTGTTGCTTGTGCAAAATCCTGAAAACCGCATTGCAAAAAAAATTGTAGAACAGGAAATCGGCAATTTTGATTTTAATGATAAGTTACAGCAAATCAGCGCATTACCTTTGTTTGAAATGGTTGAAAATGTTATTTTGTTTTTTAAACTTGGGCAGCAACCAAACGCGGCTGTTTATATTCAGGCATTGCAAGATATTATATATCAATTTATTACAAAAAAATCTGCATCGCTTAACGATTTTCTGACTTGGTGGGCGAGCGAGGGCGCGAAAAAAACTGTCGCTGTGCCCGACGAGCAGCGGGCTTTCCGCATTATGACGGTTCATAAGGCGAAAGGACTTGATTTTGACGCAATTATCATGCCTTTTGCCGATTGGAAAATGGAAAAAACAGGCGAAAATGCTGATATTTTGTGGTGCCAAACCGATATTGAGCCTTTTGACCAACTGCCGATTTTTCCAATAAATTATGGTTCATCTTTGAAAAACAGTATTTTTACTTTTGAATATTACAGAGAAAAAATGCTTCAATTGGTTGATAATCTGAATATTGCATACGTTGCTTTTACACGCGCCAAGCACGAATTAATATGCTTTGCTCCTTATAAAGAAAAGCTGAAAAAAACAGAAAATATAAACGTTAATTCTTTGACTTTATTGATGTTGGAATGTTTTAATCAAGAAAATTTGCAGGAATTTTTTGATGCTGAAAACTTAATTTTTGAAATTGGACAACCAAAGAAACTACAAAACGCAGAAACGCAAATTTTTGATGATGAAAAATTTGACAATTATCCTGTAAATTTGTCTTTTAATTCATTGAAAATAAATAGAAAAAGTACTGATTTCTGGCAAAATCAGCCTGCGGCAGAACGTGTAAATTTTGGCAAAATTATGCACGAAATTTTACAAAAAATTAAGACGCGCGCCGATGAATCAAGCATTTTAGCAGAAATGGAAGCCGAAGGAAAAATTAATTCAGAAGAAAAGCAAAAAATATCTGATGAAATGGAAAAATTTTGGAACATTCCACAAACGCATCAATGGTTTGATAATCAGAATATTATATTTACCGAAAAAACAATTCTTACACCCGAAGGCAAACTTTATCGCCCTGATAGAATTATTATTAACGGGCAAAATGCTGTGATTGTTGATTATAAATTTGGCGAACAGGAAAATCCGCGTTACCGCACTCAAATTCAGCAATATATGAATTTACTTATTCAAATGAATTATGTTTGCGAGGGCTTTATTTGCTATGTAAAATTGCAGAAAGTAGAAAAAATTTGAACGTTTTTATTCCGATTTCATTTCCTGAATTCGCGTAACAGATGTGATGTACGAGTTTTTTTCGAGTTGGCGGCAAAGTTCGTTAATTTCATTTGTATCGTGAACATAAACAAAAATTTTACCGATAAAAATGCCGTCTATAGATTTGACATCTACCTGATTTATGTTAAAACCATATTTTTGTGAAATTACCTGCAATATTTCTATCATTACCCCCTGTTTGTCAAATCCCTTAATTTCTATCTGTTCGAGATAAGAATTTAATCCGTGCATAGCCCATTGGGCAGAAACAATTCTATTGCCAAAGTTAAATTTTAATTTATCGGCAATAGGGCAAGTTCGTTTATGAATTGTTACGCCCGTTTGGTCATCAACGTAGCCAAGCACTTCGTCGCCGGGAATAGGATGACAGCAAGATGCAAGGTTGTAAAGTTTGCCAGCCGTTTCTTCGGTCAGCATCAGCGTTTCTTTCATATCTATTTTAAATGGCTTATTAACTGCAACTTGCTGATTTTCGATGTTTTTGTTTTTGTCTTTATTTGAATTTGAAAAGATATTTTTCAGAAATTGAGTGAAAGCATTTACTTTATCGTCTTTAAAAATATCTTTTTTTAAATTATCAATATTTAACGCTTCTTTTCCTATTTTAAAGAAAAGTTCGTCGGGCGAAGCAACGTTAAAATAATCCATAATTTTAATGATATTTGCATTTTCATTGCTTATATGAAGCGCATTAAGCGTGTCGTCAAGCCTTTTTCGTCCCAAAGCAATCAGCGATTTATTTTCTTTTTTGAAAAATATCTGCAATTTTTGCTTCGCCAGCGCAGTTGCAACATAATCGAGCCATTCTTGATGCGGCGACTGTTTTTTTGATGTCAAAATTTCAACTTGGTCGCCGCTTTGCAGTTTGTAACTTAACGGAACAATTTTATGATTCACCTTTGCGCCAATGCAATGTTCTCCCAAATCTGAATGAATTGCAAAAGCAAAATCAAGCGCAGATGCACCTTTTACAATGGTTTTAATTTCACCTTTTGGAGTAAAAACAAAAATTTCGGAAGAAAAAAGGTCAAATCTCACATCGTCAATCAAATCAGTTGTACCTTTTTCGTGGTTTTTGAGCAGTTCTATTATGGTTTTTATCCAACTGTCTATTTCAATATCTTCATCGCTTTCATTGTTTGCATCGCTTTTATATTTCCAATGTGCAGCCACGCCGTATTCGGCAATTCTATCCATTCGCTCGCTGCGAATTTGCACTTCAATCCATTTGCCCTGCGGACCCATAACAGTAATGTGCAATGCCTCATATCCATTTGCTTTTGGAGTGCTTACCCAATCGCGAATTCGTTGAGGATGTGGTTTGTAAATCATTGTAATTGCAGAATATAACATCCAACACGCGTCTTTTTCGCTCAATGATTCTTTTGGCTCAAAAATTATGCGGAAAGCAAGTTTATCATAAACTTCTTCAAAAGGAATATCTTTGGATTGCATTTTGTGCCAAACAGAATATGGCGTTTTTAAGCGTCCTTTCATTTTAAATTTGTAACCCAATTCATGAAGTTTCTTCTCAATTGTTTCCTGAAATTCCTGTTCGCACAAAGCGTAGTCCTCATGAGTTTTTTCTAATAATTGGGAAATTTGTTTGAAAATTTCAGGATGGTCATATTCAAAACTCAAATTTTCGAGTTCAGTTTTTATTCTGTAAAGCCCCAAACGCAATGCAAGCGGCGCGTAAATATAAAGCGTTTCGCCTGCAATTTTATATTGCTTGGCAGGTAAAAGAGACGACAGTGTGCGCATATTGTGCAGTCGGTCAGCCATTTTTATTAAAATAACGCGAATATCTTTAGACATTGTAATCAGCAATTTGCGGATATTTTCTGCCTGAACAGAATCGCGTGTATCTAAAACGCCGCCCGAAATTTTAGTAAGTCCGTCAACAATTTCCGCGATTTTTTCCCCAAAAACATTTTCCAAATCTTCGACGGTGTAATCTGTGTCTTCAACAACATCGTGCAGCAGCGCAGCACAAATTGAGGTTGAACCAAGTCCGATTTCATTTACCACAATTTTAGCCACAGCAATCGGGTGCATAATATATGGCTCGCCAGATTGCCTGCGAATTCCTTTGTGAGCCGCATTTGCAAAATTGAACGCTTTGCGAATTATTTCGAACTTTTTGCGGTGATTGGTATTTCCATAATCTTCCAAAAGTTCTTCAAATTCCTGATTTATAAGCAATTCGTCTTTTTCATCGCGTATTTGTTGCTCTGTTTTCATATCTTTTCCATACCTTGAAAAAATGATGACAAAGTTAAGATTTTTTTATTTATAAAAAACATTTATTTCCCTGTACAAAAAACATATTTAATTTTGATAATAAATTAAATAGTTTATTAGTGGTACGAATATGGTACATTAAACATATCATTTTATCAAATAAATAAAACAGAATAAGTATTATTCAGTCTGCAAAAGTACAGATTTTTTTAAATAAAAAAACGACAAGGTAAAAAATTGACAAAATAAAAAAATTCTGCCATTATTTTTTCCACGAAACAAGAAAAAAGAATATGCAAATCCAACAGCAATACAACGGCTGTCAAAGTTTTTTTATTGTAAAAATATGTTCGCTATTGCTGAAATCGTAGTCAATTTTCAGGTTATAGTTGCGGCAAATGCTTTTGGCTATAGACAAGCCCAAACCCGATGAATTTTCGTTTTTTCCTACTGTATAAAAACGATTGAAAATAAGGTTTTTATCTAACGGAGTATTGCCTGAATTCTGAAAAATAATTTTGCCGTTGAAAATTTTTACAACAATTTTGCCTTTTTCCGCGCTATACACAAAAGCATTTTTCAATAAATTTGAAATTAAGGAAGCAGCAAGTGCTTCATTCATTGAAAATTGAAAAATTCCAATGGTTTCAATCCGAAAATCAATATTTTTATGACTAAAAATTTCTTTATAATCACTTGAAATACTGAAAATTAAATCGCTAAAATCAATCTCTTTGTTTTCAATAAATTGTCCGTTGTCGATTTTTGTAAGGAAAAGCAGCGTTTTGTTAAGTTTTATGATTTTGTCAATTTGCTCATGGATTTTTGCAATGTCCTGAGCATCGTTTTTCGAGCGGTTTTCATTTTCGAGCAGCATTTCAAGACGGTTTTTGCAGACGGCGAGCGGTGTTTGGAGTTCGTGAGAGGCATTGCTGATAAACTGTTTTTGCTGCTCAAAAATAATTTCGTTTTTCTTTACGCCACTGCCAACGACTTCGTAAAGTTGCTGAAATTCTGTTATATTTGTTTGTGTTTCAGGAATTTTTGTGTCTTTTTGTCCGATTGTATAATGTTTAAACCATTTCAGCAGCAAATAGAAAGGTTTCATTTCTCGGCGAAAAACAAAATAATTGACTAACAACAATACAATCAACAAGATAGCGATTAAAATGGCGATTGCGGAAATGATTGAAAGTTGCAGTTCCTGTGTTTCTACGGTCGGTACACTGACTTTCAGTAAATAAAAACGCCCTTCGGTGTCGCAAAAAATGGTTTGATAAGTTCGGGCAGGTTCGGTTTCGTTTTTTTCTGAAATATAAATTTCCTCTTCAAAAAAACGTGCGTGAGGCAAATTTTGGGCTTCTTTTTGCGAAATTTCGCGCAAAACATAACTGTTGTTGTTCACTATCTTTTGTGGCGGAATCTCGCTGCCTGCATTGTGC
>WRGS01000104.1 GCA_009787075.1 Paludibacter sp. | reverse complement strand
AAAATTAAATATAAATATGACGAAAATGGAAAAATAATTGAATGCATTAAAAAAACAGCGAAACTAAGAGATTTGAGAACTATTTATTTCTACAATTCAATCAGACAGTTAATAGAACAAACAGAATATTCTGGTCAGACATGTCGATCAAAAATAAATTGGGAATACAATGAAAGTGGAAAAATTAAAAAGAGAATTGAGATTTTTTATGATTCAGAAAATGATGACTTAACTGCTGAATATGAGAACACTTTTTTTATAACGAGAATGGACTTTTAGAAACTGAATATCAAAAACAAACAAAGGTGCCACTTTACAAAAAATCTGAAAATAGAATTTATACTTATGAATATTCATTTTACCCGACAGAATGATGCAATATTGCATTTGACAAATAAGACGAAAAAAAATCAGTAGAAATCTTGTCTAATCTGTGCTATCTGTGCGCTGAAAGAAAATGGATTTTACATACAATAAATTCAGTGAAAGCCGCCATTATAATTTCAATAATTTTTGTATTTTTGCAATTTAAAATTTAACTTTAAAAAATTAATTTCAAATACGATGAATAACTCACTTTTTAAATTTGTTGCGCCGAAAAATGAGGCGGTTTTAACTTACGCTCCACAATCCAAAGAGCGCGAACTGCTCACACAAGAACTTGAACGTCAATATAATACACAAGTTGAAATTCCGTTGATTATTGGCGGCAAAGAAATCCGCACAGGCAAAATAGGCAAAGTTGTGATGCCGACAGAACACGCTCACGTGCTTGCAACCTATCATCAATGCACCACAAAGGAAGTGCAAATGGCGATTGACGCGGCTATGGCGGCACACAAAGCGTGGTCGAACTTGGCGTGGGAAGAGCGTTGCAGCATTATGCTGCGTGCCGCCGAATTGCTGGCTACAAAATATCGTTATGTGATTAATGCGGCGTGTATGCTTGGGCAAGGCAAAAATCCTATGCAGGCAGAAATTGACTCGGCTTGCGAAACTATTGATTTTCTGCGTTTTAACGCTTATTATGCTGCGCAAATTTATTCCGACCAGCCCTTTTCTCCAACAACTGATTCTATTAACCGCGTGGAATACAGACCATTAGAAGGTTTTGTGTATGCAATTACGCCGTTTAATTTTACTTCTATTGCAGTAAATCTCAATATTTCTCCTGCGTTGATGGGCAATGTTACGGTGTGGAAACCCGCCACAACTTCTTTACTGTCAAGTTATTATGCAATGAAAGTTTTGCAGGAAGCGGGCGTACCCGATGGCGTGATAAATTTTGTTCCCGGCTCGGGCAATGTTATCAGCAATATTGTTCTTAATCATCCCGATTTTGCAGGAATTCATTTCACAGGTTCGACTGCTGTTTTTCAAAGTTTTTGGAAAATTGTTGGCGAGAATATTTCAAAATATAAAACTTACCCAAAACTTGTTGGCGAAACAGGCGGTAAGGATTTTATTTTTGCACACAAAAGCGCAAAACCGCGCGAACTTGCAACGGCAATTGTGCGCGGCGCATTTGAATTTCAGGGGCAGAAATGTTCGGCGGCTTCGCGGGCATACATTCCAAAATCGCTGTGGACTGATACGCAAAAGATTACAGGAGAAATGCTTGCCAAAGTGAAAATGGGCGATGTACGCGATTTTTCAAACTTTGTAAATGCTGTGATTGACGAAAGTTCGTTCGATAATTTGGAAAAATATATCGTTCGGGCAAAGCAAAGTGCAGATGCAGAAGTGGTTTTTGGCGGAAAATGCGATAAATCACAAGGTTATTTCATTGAGCCGACTGTAATTTTAGCGAAAAAACCAGATTATGAAACGATGCAAACAGAACTTTTTGGACCTGTTATGACAATTTTTGTGTATGATGACGATGATTTTGAAAAAACATTGGAAATATGCAACCAAACATCGCCTTACGCACTGACAGGGTCAATTTTCAGTTACGACCGTTATGCTACAATGCACGCTTTCAACGCATTGCGTTTTGCTGCAGGCAATTTTTACATAAACGACAAACCCACAGGCGCAGTTGTTGGGCAACAGCCCTTTGGCGGTGCGCGTGCCTCAGGTACAAACGATAAGGCTGGCAGTTATTTGAATCTTGTGCGCTGGATTTCGCCTCGTGCAATTAAGGAAAATCTCAATCCACCAACCGAATTCGAGTATGCGTTTTTGGGATAATTGTTAGTTATTAATTTATAATAAAATCTTTACGCAACAATCAGCAATTGTATTTCTTCATTAAGAAATGCAATTGCTATACGCGGTTGATAATAAACTTCCATTTTAAATATTCTTTATTTGAATTGCAAATGTGGCTAATATGAAATACAAATTCTCAATTCAAAGGCGTTGCAAATTTGGCTGAACGAGTGCTATCTTGACCTAAACTTTTTAATAATCAATAGATAAATCAAAAATTGAAATAATAAGTTCGGTATAATAATTATTAAAATTAAAGACATATCTTGTCCTAAAAAAGCGTTACAGATTTAAAGATTTTCTTTTAAAACCTTATCTATAAAAGCATCTATCACACGAACGAAATTATCCGCAGACACATAATCATAATCGTCTATGGAACTTGGCAGCATTAATTGTTGACGAAAAACTGGTATTATGAAACTCATATCTTTTTGATTTACAGCCACAAAAATAATACTTTTTTGTATTTTATAAAATATCTCAAAGAACTTTTTTCTTCCCTTTTATGTGTTTTCACACAGCCTGCACAAGCGAGGGGAGTTAGATTGCTTCGGGCTGTCGCCCTCGCAATAACGTTTTTAGAGTTCCTTTTTATTATAATTGAAATTTTATTTGTAATTTTGCCTCATAAAAATTTTAATAAAAAATGAATAAGATTATTTCAAAGGAATATTTTTCTGAAAATGTTGTAAAACTCAAAGTTGATGCGCCTCTGATAGCAAAAACGCGGCGTGCAGGTCATTTTGTAATTGTGCGCGTGGGTGAAAAAGGCGAACGGATTCCTCTTACAATTACCGATTCCGACAATGAACGCGGAACGATAACTCTTGTTGTTCAGCGAGTTGGTGTTTCGTCAGCAAAACTCTGCAATCTCAAAGTCGGCGATTATATTACCGATGTTGTAGGTCCGCTCGGGCAAGCAACGCATATTGAAAATTTCGGTACGGTTGTTTGTGCCAGCGGAGGCGTTGGTACTGCGCCAATGTTGCCAATAGCGGCGGCTCTCAAAGCGGCTGGCAATAAAGTTATCTCTGTTCTTGCCGCGCGTACCAAAGATTTGATTATTTTGGAAGAACAACTGCGAAAATATTCCGATGAAGTTGTGATTATGACAGACGATGGTTCGTATGGCAATAAAGGGCTTGTAACCAATGGCATAGAAAAAGTAATTGAGAGAGAAAAAGTTGATTTGTGCGTAACGATTGGTCCTGCGGTAATGATGAAATTTGTAAGTTTGCTTACAAAAAAATACGAAATCCCTACTATCGCCTCTCTGAACACGATTATGGTTGATGGAACGGGAATGTGCGGCGCGTGCCGCGTGAGCGTTGATGGGAAAGTGAAATTCGTTTGCGTTGATGGACCTGAATTTGACGCGCATAAAGTTGATTTTGACGAAATGTTGATGCGCCTGAATGCCTACAAAGATTTGGAAGCCATTGCCAATGAAGAATTTTTGAAAAAATAGTTTATGGGGCGATAAAAAATGTAACAATGTGAATATTATATCTATTTACGAAAGTGCAGATATAATTCAACGGACATAAAAAATAATTACAAAAAAATTTCAGTTAATAAAATATTTGTATCTTTGTATCGTTAAATTGGTATGAATAAGCATTTTGAAATTAAATTTTCAGATGATGCGTTTGATTTTTTACGAGGTTTAGAGCGCAAGCACTACGAGAAAATTCTTTACAACATTCGTAAAGCACAAGTATAAAATGACCCTGAACTTTTCAAAAAATTGAAAGACGATTATTTGGGAATTTAGAACAACCTATCAGGGTCTAAAATATCGGCTTCTTGCGTTTTGGGACAAAACCTCCAATACTGATACTTTGGTGATTTCTACTCACGGATTTGTCAAAAAACGGAGTAAAGTTCCTGACTCCGAAAATTCAAAAGGCTGTTCAAATCAGAAAAAAATATTTTGAAGATAAACAATTAAATAATAATAAAATATGAATACTTACACATTGGAAGAAGTGCAGGACAAACTAATAGAGAAAATAGGAACATTAGAAAGAGACCTATTTGAGAATGAACTTAAAATGGACTTAATTGGTAAAGCCATAAAACAAACACGACAGGAACGTAACCTTACTCAGGAAGAATTGGGCAAACTTATTGGTGTACAAAAAGCCCAAATTTCACGCATTGAGAACAATACTAATAAAATGCTACATTAGACTCTTTATTGAGAGTTTTCACGGCGCTAAAAGCAAAAATTAACTTACAAGTTGAACTACCAAGCGTCAAAATAAGACTTGAACAATGATTAAAAAACCGCAGAACGTTGGCGCAAATTGGTAATTTCAAAATATAAATAATAATATGAGAATTGAACATATAGCAATTTGGACAGATGACATTGAGGCTATGAAAAGTTTTTACCAAACTTATTTTGGTATGATGTGCAGTGAAAAATATTTGAACTCCAAAAATAATTTTACATCTTATTTCCGTTCGTTTGGAAAAAATAAAACACGCATAGAATTGATGAATAAGCCTGATATTTCAGACATTATCGGGCAAAGAAACATTTTGAAAGGACTTACGCATTTTGCAATTTCGGTTGGAAGTGAAGAGAAAGTGAACGAACTGACGCAACGATTGCGAGCAGATAATTATGTTATTGCCAAAGAACCCAGAAGAACAGGGGACGGATATTATGAAAGTTTGGTTTTAGACCCCGAAGAAAATTACATTGAAATTACAATATAAAAAATATG
>WRGS01000103.1 GCA_009787075.1 Paludibacter sp. | reverse complement strand
TAAAAACCCGCAGGGCTTGACCTTTACTGACCGTCAAACCACCGTAATCACCTTTGCGCTCGGAACTTAAAAACGACTGCCGAAGGATAGCGGCAATAACAAAGTGGAATGAGTATAAGAGGAAAATAAAGAAAAAATGAAGACAGGAAAATTTGAAATGTTATAACAGACAAAAAAATAGTATTAAATATAGCGCTTAAAACTTTTATTTAGAAATATTTATGAAAATTAAAAAAAAGTTTGCGGATTTCAAAAATAATTACATATCTTTGCAACTGTATATTTTTAGAGTATTTAGTCATAATTTTTTTCATTATCTGAAATAAAAACAGGATATACACACTTGTAACGCAGAGGTGTAAAGTACAGGACAATATTTGAGCAGTATCAACACATAATAATTAACCAATTTTTTTAAAATCTTAACCTTTTAAAAAGTATATGAAAAATATTGTTAAAACCATAATCATTTCTTTGGGCATCATTATTTCCAGTACTGTCAATGCTGCCAATCAGAACGATTCTGTTCACATGGCTATTGCTAAAATGCAGGAATATTTTTCTACCATAGATGCCAACAATTCATACGCTGATAATCTTAATCAGGTTGATATGAATAATTTACCTATCGGTATGAAAAAGACCATTAGCAATATGGCTGTAACTATTGCCGTTAATGAGGCGGAATTTCACGACTTTTACAATACTGCAAGCGTATATGTAAAAATTGATATTCCAGAAAAAGGAAAAATTATTTTCTTTGGCGTCAAAGGCGTTAAATTTTCTACAGAAGGAAATATTATCGGCGATGCGATAGTAACATTGCTCGGCAATATTGATATTCCAATAAACAATAATAATGTTACGTTACGACTTTTAGGCAGTTTCAATGAGAATACTGGGCAGTCAAAGGATTTGACTTACGTTAGCGTTGATTGTCAGGGATTTAAATCGTTAAAAATTACAGGCGAGGTTGAACTGTCGCAAAAATTATTTCGCCACGTTGATAAAAATGGAAATATTGACAACGAAAATGTTGTCGCCTCTTTTCAAACGGAAGTGCATAATTGGAATGATATAATTGCTCGACTAACTTTTCCAAATTTTGTTATAAAAGGATTGGACGGTTTTATTTGGAATTTAGACGATGTTGTTTTTGATTTTAGCGATTTTCGTAATGTTGATAATTTTAATTTCCCTTCTGAATATAGACCGTATCTGTCGTATTTATCAGGCAATGAAAATCTTTGGCGCGGCATTTATGCCAAAGAAATACGAATAACCCTTCCTCCGCAATTTTCTACTAACGAAAATAAGCGGGTATCTTTTGCCGCCCAAAATATGATTATTGACGATAACGGTGTTACGGGATTTTTTTCGGCAAACAATATTTTATCATACGAAAGCGGCAACGCCAACGGTTGGGCATTTTCTGTTGACCAGTTCGGATTGAAACTGTTGGCAAACAACCTTGAATCCGCTACTTTCTCAGGTCAGGTAGGCTTGCCTGTTTCTCAAAATCAAAGGTTAGGTTATAAAGGATTTATTTCTGATGATAACGAATATTCTCTGCTTGTTGAAAATATTGATTCTCTTTCATTTGATTTTCTTGCTGCAAAAGCGACGCTTTTGCCTAATTCATATCTTAAATTTAATGTCATTGACAACAAATTCAAACCTGAGGCACTGCTTCACGGCTGTTTGGATATGAGCGTTAAAATGGATAACGATGAAATTTCCAAAATCAAAAAATTGGAATTTCGCAGTTTGAAACTGCAAACAGAAGTGCCGTATCTGCAAGTCGAATATTTTGGCTATGAGGGCGAAATTAAGTTATTAAATTTTCCTGTTTCATTAAAGAATATCAATATAACCACAGCGGGCAACCGCGCCATTTTGGGTTTTGAGGTAGAAATGACTCTTTCCGATGATAAATTCAAAGGCAGTACCAAACTGGCTATTGCTGGGGTTATGGAAGAAGGTAAATTGCACAAATGGAAATATGAAAAGACGCAGGTAGATGATATAAATCTGCAAGCCTCAATTGATGATATTTTTACTTTAAAAGGGGCTTTGCATATAAAACGCAATGACCCAACTTACGGCAACGGTTTTGGCGGCGAACTTTCGATAGCGTTTAACAAAGCCCCCATTAAAGGTTTAAGCGTAAGTATGGCGGCTATGTTCGGGCGCACAGAGTTTCGTTATTGGTATGTAGATGGGTCGGTTACCTTGCCCGGAACAGGCATCGTAATGTATCCGTCTGTTTTTCTTAATGGTTTCAGAGGCAGCATAGCATACCGAATGACGCCTTCGCCTAATGGCAGTTCGGGGATAAAATATGTTCCTGATGAAAAAACATCTTTAATTCTAAAATCTTCGCTGATGTTTGTTGCCGTTAAAAAGAATTTGCTACAATGCGAGGCAGGATTTGAACTTGCCTTTAATCAGAACGGCGGATTAAAATATGCAGGCATTTTCGGTTATGGAAAATTCTTGGGCGATATTCCGATGTTAAATAATCTGGAAAAAGTTATTGGCGATAAGTATAATTTGATTATACAAAAAGAAAAAGAATTTATTGGCAATAATGAATCATTGGCAAATGAACTGATAAGATTAAAACAATTCCAGCCCAATGAGGCAGCCAAAAGAACCTATCAACCGACCATAGAACCGGGCTCAGCGGGAATAATTGCCGATGTAGGTTTGCAGATTAATTTTGAAGACTGGTCGGTTCACGGCTCAATGAATATGTATCTTAATGTAGCCAAAGGCGTTGTAACAGGCGTAGGAGCGCAAAACCGCGCGGGGTGGGCTGTATTTCACGTTGATGCGCAGCAATGGTACTTGCACGTAGGTACGCCAACCGAGCCGATAGGCATTAGAATGGGATTGGGCAATATTGTAAATATTCAGGCTACTGCCTATTTTATGGTTGGAACGAATATTCCTGCTGCACCGGGCATTCCTCAGCAAGTGGCATCAATACTTAACTCCCCTGCTGCCAATATCAATTATATGGACAATTTGAATTCTATAAACGCAGGCAATGGAATAGCCTTCGGCTCGCAATTCAGCATTAATACAGGCGATTTGACATTCCTTATTCTTTACGCCAATTTCGGCATGGGAATGGGATTTGATTTGATGCTTAAAGATTACGGCGATGCACAGTGCGAAGGGCATAACGGTCCGGTTGGCATTGACGGCTGGTATGCCAACGGACAGGCGTATGCCTATATGCACGGCGAATTGGGCGTTAAGGTAAATTTGAAATTTATTAAGAAAAAAATAGCGATAATAAAAGGCGAGATAGCGACATTAATAAGAGCTAAACTGCCTAATCCAAGTTATATGCAAGCGTTTTTGGCAGTCAGATTCAGTGTGCTTGGCGGATTGATAAAGGGCAATTATAATTTTGAAATGGAACTTGGCGAAAACTGCAAAATATTACGACCGGGCGCAAGTCCTGTTGATATGGAAATGATTAGCGATGTTTCGCCCGCCGATGCAGAATCCGATGTGAGCGTTTTTGCCGTTCCGCAGGTGCGTTTCACAATGGGAATAGGAAAACAGTTTGAGGTGCAAAATGATGAGGGCAATACGGAAGTTTACCGTATCAAATTAAAAAACTTTGCACTGACTTCATCAGGACAGGCTGTTTCAGGAAACATCAAATGGAACGATGACAAAGACGCTTTGTCGTTCTATTCAGACGAGACGCTGCCACCATCACAGAATGTAACGCTGACAGCAGCCGTATCTTTTGAAGAATGGAGGAGCGGACAGTGGAGAACGGTATATACAAGCGGAGTGGAGGCAACAGAAACAAAAACAGTTTCATTTACCACAGGTACTGCTCCCGATTATATTCCGCTTACCAATGTTGAATATTGTTATCCTGTTGTCAATCAGCGTTATTTCCTCAAAGGCGAGGGTGATAAGGGTTATATTCAATTGAAAACAGGACAGAATTATCTGTTCTCAACCGATTACAATTATGCAGTGATGTATAAAAATACGCAGGGTCAAACCCTTGAAAGTTCATTTACTTACAATTCAGGATTAAAACGCATTGAATACTCGCTGCCGCAAACCGCTCTTGCAACAAACTATGCCTTAGAAGTGGTTGCCAAAAACAAAAACGGCGTAAATATTGAATCGCGTACAGAAACGCAATCATTGATAAACAGTGAAGAAGCAGGCAGCATTGAAATTGAAGTTAAGAAAGCCGGACAGCAAACGCGAACAGACATTGGCAATGTGTTGCTTGACTATACTTTTGCAACAAGCCGTTATTCGACATTTGCAGAAAAGATGCAAAATATTGAATATTACAATGCCCTTGTACATAAACTTGGCTCCACGCTGTATTCTTTGGGATTTGATGTAAGAAATATGGAAGCCTTTGACATTGCCGACCTTGTTGGTAATGAATACACGCAAAATATGCCTTTGGTACGGGTGCAGGCAACTCTGCAAGAGCCGTATTATACTAACAGCATCAAACCATTGCTTTATCAGACATATCCTTTGCCCGGAAATATTTATATTAATAATAGAAATACTTCTGTGCTTGGTGTTCCCCCTGCAAAAGCGATAACAGTTAATAATGAATATCTGACGGATATTGAAAGCGGCGTATTCACAGGATTTACAACTCAAAGATTTCCATACGTTTATAATGTGTTCAGCATATTTAAGTCCGACTTTAACAATATTCAAAGTCAGATTCTCGGACAAAATTTGAACAACACCAACAATTCTCTGTATCAGCAGTTTGTAACATCATCGTTCCCAATGATTTTGCAGGGCAATTACAGGGTGAATTTGCAATATTTGCGACCGGGCAACAGTCAGGGCGCAAGTTCTGAATTTAATTTTTATAATTATACAGGCAACAATTAAAA
>WRGS01000102.1 GCA_009787075.1 Paludibacter sp. | reverse complement strand
GTTGCCACAGGCGGATTCTGCACCAAAAACGCAAGTATAAGTTATTGGCACTCGCCTGCGATAGAATGGATCGTAATCGTGTTTATGATTGCTTCGGGCATCAACTTTTCGCTTTATTATTTTTTATTAAAAGGAAAAATAAAAAAATTGATAAGAGACGAAGAAATGCGCGTTTATTTGTTGATAATGGGCATTTCCACTATTCTTGTAACAGTTTCGTTGCTCAATATCAGTGATTTGACGTGGCAAAATATAAATAATACTTTTCGCAATTCGCTTTTTACTGTCAGTTCATTAATGACCACAACCGGCTTTTATTCGGTTGATTATTCTGGTTGGGCGGCAGTTTCGTTTCTGCTGCTGCTGCTGACTTTTATTGGCGGCTCGGCAAGTTCAACTTCGGGCGGGTTGAAGGTTATTCGCATTTTGCTGGTTTTTAAGTATTGTTATTACGAATTTAAGCGAATTTTGCATCCGAACGCTGTTTTTCCCGTACGCTATAATGGAAATTCAATCAAAGAGCAGATTATTACGCGAATGTTGGCTTATGTGCTGCTGTTTGTTATAATGACTTTGGTAGGGTCGGCAATTTTGGGTTTGGGCGGCTTGGGCTTTGAAGAATCAATAAGCACGATGGTTTCATCTTTGGCAAATGTTGGACCAGGGCTTGGAAAGCTCGGTCCTATTGATAATTATTCCGCAATTCCAACGTTTTGCAAATGGTTTCTCAGTTTCACGATGCTTGTCGGGCGTTTGGAACTTTTTACCGTTTTACTGATTTTTACTCCTGCTTTTTGGAGAAAATAAAAATATTTTTGCATCGTAATAAAAAATATGTTCCAATATATTGAGGCAAAAAGCATTCTCTCCAAACTCCGCGAAAAAGATACGTATTTTGGCATTTCGTACAGTATGAATCTTTATCGGGGCTGTCAGCATGCCTGTATTTATTGCGACACTCGCAGCGAATGTTACGGAATTTGTGATATTTCCAAAATTTCCGTTAAAAAAAATGCATTGGAACTTTTGCACAAAGAACTTGCCGCCAAACGAAAAAACCGCGCTACCATTGGTACAGGTTCAATGAACGACCCATATATGCCCTTAGAAAAGCAATTACAACTGACGCGCAGAGCATTAGAAATTATTTGCGCCGAAAAATTTCCTGTTCATATAATTACAAAAAGTGTGCTTGTAGCACGGGATACGGATATTTTGCAGAAAATTGCTAAAACATACGCCGCAGTAAGTTTTACAATAACTACCGCTGACGATACTTTGGCTCAAAAAATTGAGCCGCACGCGCCGCCGACCTCAGAACGTTTCCGCGCAATGAAACATTTGGCAAAAGCGGGGATTTATACAGGCGTAACGCTTATGCCGCTGCTGCCTTTTATCAACGACACAGCGGAAAATCTTACAGCGATTATTCAAACGGCAAAAGAAAGCGGCGCATCTTATATTTTACCTATGTTTGGAGTAACGATGCGCAAAGGCTCGCGCGAATATTTTTATAAGGAATTGGATAAACAATTTCCAAAAATTAAAGAAAAATATCAGGCTAATTTTGCAGAAAAATATGAATGTTTTAGTCCAAATTATAGAGTTTTAACAAATATTTTTCAAAAATTAACCAAAAATTTAGATATTGAAACCAAAATGAATTTTTACCAACCAAAAACATATTTACAACAAAGTATTTTTTCATAAAAAAGCAGTACCTTTGTACCCCAAAATTTGTAATTTTTTATAGAAAATGAAATATCTTTGCGTGTATTGCGCTTCGAGTATGCAAGTTGATAAAGTGTATTTTGATGCGGCAGATAAACTTGGTAAATTATTGGCACATAACGATTTTCATCTTATTTATGGAGGCGGAAAAATGGGTTTGATGAACGCCGTTGCCTCTGCTGCACTTGCTAATGGAGGTGAAGTTACGGGTGTAATTCCGCAATTTATGATTGATGAAGGTTGGTTTAATCCGAATGTTAAATTGCTAATTACCAAAGATATGCACGAACGCAAACTGAAAATGTCGCAAATGGCGGACGCGGTTGTTGTGCTTCCGGGCGGTTGCGGAACGCTTGACGAACTGTTTGAGATTATTACTTGGAAACAGTTGGGGCTTTTTACCAAACCTGTTGTGATTTTGAATATTAACAATTATTACGACGACCTGTTAAATTTTCTGCAAAAAGCAGCCGACAAAAAATTTTTGCGCCCCGAACACCTGACAATGTGGCAAGTTTGCCAAAATGTTGATGACGTTTTTGCTGCAATAAATAATTCTACGCAATGGGAAACGCATTTTAGGAAATTTGCTGCCATATAAATTACATTTTGGTACATTTTTTGTAGATAAAATAAGATTTTTTTGCGTTTTTTTAGAAAAGATATAAAACTTTTTTGTAAAAAAAACGTTATTAGTTATATAGTATAAAAAATATTTTCTTCCATCTCAAAATTTTTTAATAATATGAGACAATTAAAAATCAGTAAATCAATAACTAACCGCGAAAGTGCTTCGTTGGATAAATACTTGCAGGAAATCGGACGCGAGGATTTAATTACAGTTGAAGAAGAAGTTGAACTTGCGCAGCGAATCCGTAATGGCGACCGTGTTGCGCTCGAAAAACTTACCAAAGCTAATTTGCGGTTTGTTGTTTCGGTTGCTAAACAATATCAAAATCAGGGACTTAGTTTGCCTGATTTAATTAATGAAGGTAATTTGGGGCTTATCAAAGCCGCCGAAAAATTTGACGAAACGCGCGGTTTCAAATTTATTTCTTACGCAGTTTGGTGGATTCGTCAAAGTATTTTGCAGGCGTTGGCAGAGCAATCGCGTATTGTGCGTTTGCCTTTGAATCAGGTCGGCTCGCTGAATAAAATCAACAAAGAAGCGTCAAAATTCGAGCAGCGTTACGAACGGCGTCCTTCTGCCGAAGAACTTGCCGACGAGTTGGATATTCCTGTTGATAAAGTGGCTGATACAATGAAAGTTTCGGGGCGGCATATTTCGGTTGATGCGCCCTTTGTAGAAGGCGAGGACAACAGTTTGCTTGATGTTATGATTAACGAAGATTCACCTAATGCCGACCGTATTTTGATTAACGAATCGCTTTCAAAAGAAGTTGACCGCGCACTTAACACATTGGGTGACAGAGAAAAAGAAATTGTGAGAAAATTCTTTGGCATTGGAGAAGCAGAAATGACTTTGGAGGAAATTGGAGATGAATTCGGTTTGACACGCGAGCGCGTTAGACAAATTAAAGAAAAAGCAATACGCCGTCTGCGCCAAAGCAACAAAAGTAAAATGCTGATAACCTATTTGGGTTAGTTTTTTTTTAACAGATAACAGATAATTAAGATATAAGTATTTATAACAAAAAATTGACAGAGGTTTTTTAATCCCTGTCAATTTTTTGTTATCTATTTCCCAATTTCTATCTTTTTTCTTTCAACTTAAAAATTTTTCCTTTCCACGCATCAATTTTTGTACAAAAAAGTTGCTTTGACGAGAGAACTATTTCTGTAACAGGCTCTTTTTCATCAAGAAGATTGCAGCAATCATAGCGATTGCCTTCGGGTATTTCAAAATACATAAACATCTCCGAAGGAATACGGATTTCGATTTCGAGGGAGGAGTCGTGAAAATTGAGCACAATAAAAATAATCTCTTTTTTAAATTTGCGGACATAAGCAAACTGCTGGCGTGAATCAAATTTCGGATTGCCTGATAGATTTACATATTCCAAATCGTATTTTTGCCCCTGCGCGATTGCTTTTTCGTTCAGCGCAATGTGGTTTAGTTTTTTATAAAAATTCCGCAAATCACGCTGTTCGGCAGTCAGTTTTGCGCCGTTAAATTTTCCGCCGTTTGTCCAATTTTGGAAACTGCTTACTCCGCAATAATCGAAAATTGACGTGCGCCCATCAACGCCGCTAAAACCTTCATAATTCATTCCCCTTTCGCCTGTTTCCTGCCCGAAATACAGCATATACGGTGCGCAATTAAGCGTTGCGGCAATAATCATTGCCGGTTGAGCATAAATGCCGTCGCCGCAAAAAAAGCCGCTGCCGATGCGCTGTTCGTCGTGATTTTCAAGAAAATTCAACATATTATTTTCAATTCCTTCGGTCGATTGCCACGCATAAGTAATGTTGTGAGCGGGCTGCTCGTGTCTGACAACACTACGCAACGTATCGTACAAGCCGACTTTATTATAAAGATAATCAAATTTTCCGTTGCAAATCAAATTTCGGTATTCGGCAGGTTTGTATGCCTCGCCAATAAAAATAATTTTCGGATAAAGTTCTTTAACGCGCGAAATTGCAAAATTCCAAAATTGTACAGGCACCATTTCAATCATATCGCAACGGAAACCATCAATGCCTTTGCCTGCCCAAAAAAGCAAAATATCACGCATTTTAAGCCAAGTATTCGGCACAGGGTCGAATTGTTCCTGTTTTCCTTCAACGTAATTGACGCCGTAATTTAATTTTACAGAGTCGTACCAATCGTTGCGTTGCGGATGCGCGCTAAATACATCATTTCCTGTGGCTTTTGCAGGAAATTCACAATAATTATCAATATCAAAATCGGGCTGAAACGCTTCGTTTGGAATATAATAAAAATTATTCAGAGGCGAGAAAAACCACGCTGAATTATCTTGAGCACCCAAATCTTCAACTTCGGGCGGTTTTGCATCAGAAAAATATTCACGCGCCACGTGATTGGGAATATAATCAATAATCACTTTTAATCCCGCTCTGTGTGTGCGCTTTACAAGCGATTCAAATTCCGCCATTCTGTTCGGCACATCTTCTGCCAAATCGGGGTCGACATCATAATAATCTTTTACAGCAAACGGTGCGCCCGCATTGCCTTTTACAATTGCAGG
>WRGS01000101.1 GCA_009787075.1 Paludibacter sp. | reverse complement strand
TTGTTCCCAAAATGGATAACAAAACATATCCGAATAATTTGCGTGATGTCATTGCGTTTGCCGTCATTTTAAAAAATTTTAATTATATGTTAAACAATATAGTATCTGTAAAATTGTTTTTTCTCACTTTTTTATTACCGTTTGCATTAATGTCATATCATCTACGTGAATATAAACAGTATAAGTGCCTGTCATAAAATGGCTCATAGGTATAATGCTTTGATTTAAACCTGTATTTCTTTGTTCGGCGGCAGTTTGGCACATCGGAATGCCTGCATTGTTATGAACAGAGAACCAGATAGTTGCATCGCGGGTAAGAGTGTAATTAATATAAAGATTATCTGTTACAGGATTGGGCAAATAACTTGCTTCGGTAAATACTGAACTTGCAGGATTTTGTGAAGCGTTTGATGTATTGCCGTTAGAATTTTGACCGAAATCATAACCAAAGCCCTGACTGTTCAAATCATTGGTATTATAACCAAAAGTAAAATAAAATGCGCCGTCAGCGCTGGAAGGCATCAAAATATTGGAAAAGGTAACATTGCCGTTTTCAACAATACCGGGAGTATAAATCCGCGTCCATAAAGGATTAAATCCCGCATCCTCGCTTACAAAAAGTTTCAGCGCTGCAATATTATTCTGTGGAGAATTTATAGCATTTAATTTAATATCAAGAGTTTGCCCGCTTTGCAAATGAGGCTGTACCTTCCATTGTCTTTGATAAAAACTGTAAAAATCATTACCTGATGAATAAACATCATATCCCAACTCGCAAGGGCTGTCGTTATGCCCCCATAAAATATATTCGCCATTGGAAAATGGAGTTTGCGCGATTTGGCGTTCATTGGCGATATAATTATGTAATGCTATTTTAACGCTGTCGCCGTAAATACGCGAAAAATTCTGACGCAGAGAAAGCAAATCGTCTCTGCCTATGCCTCCAACGCCCTGAGCAAAATCCTGATTCTTTAAATAATGCCACAGCGTATCGCCTTTGGAATTAACATAATCGCCGTGATATATAACAGCTCCGTATTTTAAAGACAAATAACTTTGCCATATATGACGCTCAACATCTGTAAAAGCGGTGTCTATTAGCAAAAACTCGGCTATTTTGCCACTGAACAAAAGGCTGTCGCATTTGCCTATATAAAAGGTATCAACAGCAGATGCAACAGCATCGTTTGACGGAACGATTTCCTTGAAATGAATATAATTGGTGGTTACGCAAACTTCTGCTGACGGAAGATAATTGTATTTGATGCGGCGCTGACCTTCCACGCTGTAAAACGAAGTAAGAGAACGGTTACCACTGCCGTTGGAAAGAGACCAAAGACCAATTTCCCGCAAATAATTATGCGCCTGCGGCTGATAAACAATCATAAACAGCGCTTTGGACTTGCCTGAAAGAACATTGGAAGTAAAAGAAAAATATCCCCCTGCGCTGTCTATGCATACCGCCGGATAACCGTTGATAATATCCGAAGAAGCCGAAGAAATAGCACCTGTAAAAGAAAGAGAACCGTGTAAACCGAAAAGAGAACTGCTGCTGTAACGGCTGGCATAACGAATGCTCGGCGAAGGCAAACTCTGACTGAGCAAAATTATCGAAGACAGCAATAATAAACCTGTTAATGATAGATGTTTCATAAGACATTAAGATTGTTTTTTAAACAGTAAATATTAATATTTATATTTTACAAAGTGCAAAGTTATAAAATATATTTTCAATTCACCAAATATTTTTTAAGAATTTTTTAAAAAAATTAAACCTAAATTGTTAATTCGCTGATAATAAAATAATTAGTAAAGTAAACAAAAATTTGTTTTATTAAAGAAAAAGAAACGCTTTTAAAAAGCAATAAATAGTATTTTTTGTACTTTGTCTTTTATTACTCAAAATTTATGGAACAAAAATTTTCCGACGTGTTTTTATCCCTATAATCTGTATATTGAGGAAAAATACAGATTTGCAACTGCGTGTTATAATGTTTATTCGTATTTAGAACTCCTTATCTTCATATTAGCAAAGTGGCGGAATTGCATTAAACAATTGCACAACCTAAAGATAAAACTGCCAAAAAAGCAGAAATATATTTGTTTGTGATATGTATTTTACAGATATATTTTGGGAAACAATAATTATACTAAGCAGTATTTTATTCTAATACCAATACAAAATTGATATTATGGAGCAACATTGCTCTTAATATCATAGACTAAAACAGACATTTTTCAAATGTAATAAGGTGACAGTCATTCTTCCAAAAACAAGTATTATATTTGCATTTGCAAAAAGCCTGCTAAAATAGTTAAAGGAATGTATTTTGTTACTCTTTTGTTACCGCTCACTTGTAATTAGTGGGTTTGTTTATTTATATTCAATGAGTATATGCTTTTATCCGCTTGTGAGGTTGTGAGAATTACCTTGTGCAACAAATAAGTTAAGCCCACACAAACCTGTGAACATTTAACTTATCTTGCTGCTATTTTAAACTTCTCACATTTCACAAGCAAGAATATAGCCAATGCTATTTTTATATTATATATTTTTTTGCGTACTTTTACGCTTTTTTATTCGTTTTTTTTTAATATTATCCGCTTTATACGCCAAATAATAATAATTTTTTATTTCGGCAAATTTCGCGCCAAAAAATTTTTCAGATATTCCATTTTTTTAAAAATGGAATATCTGAAAATCCCTGCAATACAACGCCACTGCGAGGAACGCAGCCCGAAGCAATCCAGAGATTAAACAAAATTTTACTTTACATACAAAAAATTTAAAAGTTTCCTTCAATCAAATTCTTCGGCTTACTTTTTCTGTCATTGTTTTTTTCCATGCAGAAAAATCGCCTTCAATAATGTGTTGGCGGGCTTGCTCAACCAAATTAAGATAAAACGCGAGATTGTGAATTGATGCAATTTGCATTGCAAGCAGTTCTTTTGCGTGAAACAAATGACGCACATAAGATTTTGAATATGAATAATCTACAAAGGAAGTTCCGTTTTCGTCAAGTGGTGAAAAGTCGTTTTTCCATTTTTCGTTGCGCAGATTTATAATTCCTTCGGAAGTAAAAATCATTCCATTGCGTCCATTGCGCGTGGGCATTACGCAATCGAACATATCCACGCCGCGCTCAATCGCCTCCAAAATATTTTGCGGAGTGCCAACGCCCATTAAATAACGCGGTTTGTCGGTCGGCAAAATTTCATTTACAATTTCAATCATTTCATACATTTTTTCGGTTGGCTCGCCCACTGCCAAGCCGCCTATCGCATTGCCGTCTGCATTTTGCGAAGCGATAAATTCTGCCGAACGCCGCCGCAAATCTGTATAAACGCAGCCCTGCACAATAGGAAAAAGCGATTGCTGATAGCCGTAAAGTTGCTCAGTTTCTTCAAAACGCTTCACGCAGCGCGTCAGCCAGCGATGCGTCAGTTCCATAGATTTTTTAGCATAATCATAATCTGCCGTCCCCGACGGACATTCATCAAAAGCCATAATAATGTCCGCACCGATACTGCGCTGAATATCAATAACTTTTTCGGGTGTAAAAAGATGTTTTGAGCCGTCAATATGCGAGTGAAAAATCGCGCCTTCTTCTTTTAATTTCCTGTTTTCTGCCAAAGAAAACACCTGAAAGCCGCCGCTGTCGGTCAGAATTGGCTTGTCCCAGCCATTGAATTTGTGCAAACCGCCTGCCTTTTGCAAAATATCAATTCCCGGACGAAGATAAAGATGATAAGTATTTGAAAGAATAATCTGCGCTTTGATGTCGTTTTTAAGTTCCTGAAAATGAACGGCTTTAACCGTTCCAGCCGTGCCTACAGGCATAAAAATCGGTGTTTGAATATCACCGTGAGCCGTTGAAATCAGCCCTGCACGCGCTTTTGAATTTTTATCTGTTTTTTGAAGTAAAAAAGTCATTGAAAATTATTTTTTGCAAAAGTACAAAACAATTCTCAATTGCCAATATGTCGATTTTTCTTTGTAATTTTTTTAGTTTTGCGACCTTTGCGAAAAATCTTTGCGTCTTTGCGGTAAAAAGATTTTTGAGACAGCCTCTTGTGAGTATGAAATTTTTTTATCCAACAGTTTTTTAATCTTTTATCGGCTCTAATTCGACAGTGAAATGCCGCATCATTTCGGCTTCCCAAATTATTTTTACCCCGCGAGTGATGCTTTGTCGGCGGTCGAAAACATTTTTGAGCGCAGCGGCAATAACGTCAATATGATTGTTGGTATAAACGCGGCGCGGAATTGCCAAACGCAGCAAATCAAGTCCGCCAAAGCGGTTTTCGCGCGTTACAGGGTCGCGGTCGGCAAGCAGATAACCGATTTCGCAGCCGCGAATGCCTGCTTCCAAATACAATTCTATTGTCAGAGTTTGCGCAGGAAATTCTTCTTTGGGAACGTGCGTCAAAACCTTTGGCGCATCAATAAAAATAGCGTGTCCGCCTGCGGGACGCTGATAAGGAATTCCATACTCATCAAGTTTTTGCGCTAAATATTCAACCTGCTTTATGCGCGTTTCCAGCGTTTCAAACTCGGTATTTTCTTCCAAACCCGCCGCAAGCGCATTCATATCGCGTCCGTTCATTCCGCCGTAAGTTACATATCCTTCATAAACAATGCACATAACTTTGGCTTTATCGTACCAATCTTTTAAATTTGTGGCAATAAAACCGCCCATATTTACAATCGCATCTTTCTTTGCGCTCATTGTCATTGCATCGGCATAAGAAAACATTTCACGGCTTATTTGCTTGATTGTCTTGTCTTTATAACCGTCTTCACGCATTTTTATAAAATACGCATTTTCGGCAAAACG
>WRGS01000100.1 GCA_009787075.1 Paludibacter sp. | reverse complement strand
GCAAAAATCAAATTTTAAACCGCAAATTCACTACAAATAACATTTAAATCTATCTACCTGAAAAATATAAAATAAAAATTTAAAGTCCATAGAGCAAAAGCAATGTTCTTTTATTGCAAATCATTTTGTAATTTTGAAGCGTATGCCAAGCAGAATATTATGTTCAAAACGGCGAATAAGATTATCGCGAATTGTAGAATATTCATAGTTGAAATTATATCCTAAATAATAGGTATTCAATAATTTACCTTTGACATAAACAGGGAATTCAAAACTCAAATAATTGCTCATACGGTTTAACTTGCCTATCGTGGCAACGATAAAATAATTTCCTGAATAATAAAATGGAGGAATTTGATAGTAGGGATAAAATGCCCCTGCAATAAGCGGAAATGAAAAATTGTCGGTTATTCTGAATTTTTCTAATTGATATTGAGCAAAAACCGCCGCTCCAAGCGACAAGTCCATTGCAATAAATTGATTTGTCAAACTTTCAGTATAAATATTTCTCATATCCAATAAAATTTCATATTCGGGCAACAGTTTCAAACTCCCGCCTGCAAATAATTTAAGTTTGTGATTATCAATTACTTTACGCATTAATTGATATTTAAAATCGAAGACCAGACAATGTTCCATAGCATTGAAAGCAAGAACATTAGCCGCCGATGTTTTTGCAAATAAAGACGAGTAGCCAATATTGAATTTTGCATCAGACAACAATTTGTCGCTGTGCAACATTTGCCATTCGAGATTCAGGCTGTATTTTGTACCGCTAAATTCATAAGGAAACATCATTTCATTATAGCGTTGCTGGTAGCCAATGCCAAGCGAACTGATAAAAACTCCTTCGTTTTCTTTATTTTGAGAAAACACACAATGCGCAAATATCAAAGCAGCAATCAATAAACTATTTTTTTTCATATCGTACAGGTTTTCATTGATTTATCAGATAATTATATGCGGTTTCAAAAACCAAATAATGATTTTGCTGCAATTGCTCTGCGGTGGCTTCTATTGTAATATGCGGCTCTACGCCTTTTTCAAGCGAATTCATTTGAATATCATACGCCGGAGTATAAGGATAATATAATCGCCAGCCATTAGGCATAAGTTTATTAATTCGCGCAGAGCCGCCGCCGCCTGTTTTTACGCCTATTACAGTAACATTAGGCAGATATTTCATTATGCCGACAAAATAATTGGCTGCACTGTATGTATAACTGCCGCACAGAACAACAACAGGAATATTTTTATCAACAAATCCAAATCCTGTGGCTGTAATCGGCGTAATTTCCGAAAAATCATTATGCCCTGCACCTGCTTTAAATTTTTGAAACCACATTGTTCGCGTTTCCGTAAAAAAACAGGCTGCCAAATCAATGCAATTTACAGGGTCGTCGCCGCCATTGGCTCTCAAATCTAAAATTATGCCATTGGAATAAGAAAACTGATTGATTAATAAATGAAATTTTTGATAATGAAAAACAGAACTAAAAGCGGGAACATCAACATAAATAATATTGTTTTTAAGTTGTTCTATTAATATCCATGATTCATTGTCGCTTTCTCTGTGAATTGGCTCGGAATAATATTGCATATTAAAACCGCCCGAAGAAAAACTGTCAACTGTTGAAACTGGCGCATTGTATAATATTACCGTATCTTTGGCGTAAATGAACAGATGCCCGTCTTTAAACATATTAATAATTTCCTAAAAAACAGGAATATATTCTCTTTCGGTAATATTGCGGGTACGGGGATAATATACGGAATAAACAGAATCCCAATTTACGCCTTTTTCTTCAAAGAAAACATAATTTTTATTCATTGTTTCCCAAAAATACACAAACAAATCGTTTTCCTGCTCAATGGGCGAACAGGAAAGCAAAAAAATTGAAAATAAAACTACCGAAAAATATTTCATTTTGAATAATTGATTTTTTTCACAAAATTACAATAATTCTTAAAAATGACAAGGATTTCAAAAATAAGTAATTTCAATAAACTTAAAACTACTATTGAAACAATACTCAATGCTGTTTTCTAAAATATTTTACAAAAAAACAGGTAATTTGTAAATTATTTGTACATTTGCAGCCGAAAAAAGACAGTTCTATGAACTCTTTGTGTATTAATATTTTGTAATTTATCTGTAAAAAAATAACAGTGTATAATCATTTTTTTAAAAATATGAATAAAAAAATATTTACTTTGCTTGTGCCGCATATTGTAGCAGTGGCGGTTTTTCTGATTCTTGCGTATGTGTATTGCCTGCCAATGATTGAAGGCAAGGTACTTCAGGGACACGACACAACAAATTGGGGTGGAATGGCGCACGAAACCATGGAATACAACGCTTCGCACAGCGACAAAACTCTGTGGACAAATTCAATGTTTGGCGGAATGCCAACTTATCAAATTGCCGAAGACCAGCCGAATAATCTGCTGCAATATGTTGAAAAATTTATAGATACGATTGCTCCGCGTCCGGCGTTTTTTATTTTTCTGTATCTGATATGTTTCTACATTTTAGCGTTGTGTTTTGGGATAAATCCATATTTGGCGATTGTTGCCGCTGTAGCATTTTCGTTTTCGTCTTACAATGAAATTATCATTGCCGCAGGACACAACAGCAAAGCGATTACCATTGCCTACATTGCGCCGCTTATCGGCAGCATTTTTTTAGCGTTTCGCAAAAACAGAATTGCAGGAGGTGTGCTTACAGCGATTTTTCTCTCGCTTGCAATAAGGGCGAATCATATTCAAATTCTGTATTATGCCTTAATTATTTTAATATTTTTTGCAATCGTTGAATTTATTTTTTCTATTATCGACAAAAAAATTATTTCGTTTTTCAAAACGGCGGGCGTAATTGCCGTTGCAGCAATTATTGCACTTGGAATGAATGCTGCGCCGTTGCTGACAACATACGAATACAGCCAGTACACTATGCGCGGAAAGTCCAACGGCTTAACTATCGACACACAAAGTTCGCAGCACGGACTAAATTCCACATATATTAATCAATGGAGTTACGGCATAGGAGAATCGCTTACAACATTTATACCTGATTTTAGAGGCGGGGCAAGCGCGGGCAAATTGGGAGAAAATTCTCAAACGGCAAAACATCTTGAAAATCTGAATGTTCCAACAGAAAACATAAAACAGTATATCAGTCATTTACCGCTGTATTGGGGCGAGCAGCCGGGCACATCGGGTCCTGTTTATTTTGGCGCAATAGTGGTATTTTTATTTGTTTTGGGTTTAATGCTTGTTGATAAACGCGAGAAATGGTGGCTTGTGCCAATGATTTTGCTAACGCTTTTTCTTTCGTGGGGAGGTAATTTTACTTTTCTTACCGATTTTTTCATTAATCATTTTCCAATGTACAATAAATTTCGTGCACCATCGACAATTCTTGTTGCAACGGGCTTTGGCGTTGGGCTGATGGCTGTTTTGGCTTTGAAAAAGATTTTTGAAACAAAAGATAAATCAACTTTATTGAAACCTGTTATTATTGCTGCATCGGTTGTAGGTGCGATTTGTTTGATTTTTGCGGTTATTCCATCGCTTGCGGGCAATTTTGTTTCGCCGCAGGATAAGCAGTTTTCTGGCGATTGGTCGTTTTTGCAGGAAACTTTGCCTGCCGACCGCGCTACAATGCTTTCTGCAAGCGCGTGGCGGTCGTTGCTGTTCGTCCTTTTGGCAGCAGTAGTGATATTCTTATATTCTAAAAATTTAATAAAAAATCAAATTGCATTAATATTCATTGGTTTGTTTATACTTATTGATATGATTCCTGTTGATAAACGTTATTTAGGAAGCGAACAGTTTACCACTCGCCGTCTTTTGAATCAGCAAATTGAGCCCACAGCAGCCGACAGGTGGATTATGGATAACGACAAATCGTATTACCGAGTACTTGATGCAACAAAAGATATTTTTAACAGTGCAATTCCTGCATATTTTCATAAAAATATCGGCGGATACCACGCGGCAAAATTGCGGCGTTATCAGGAACTTATCAATATGCAACTCACAGGCGAAATTGGACGGCTTTTTTCTGCTTTCGGTCGTGCAACATCGCCGCAGCAAATTGCGCAAACTGTTGATTCGCTGCAAGTTTTAAATATGCTGAATATGAAATATGTGATTTACAATCCTGAAGCACAGCCGCTTATTAACTATGCTGCAAATGGAAATGCATGGTTTGTCGATTCTATTGTCAATGTAAATAATGCAAATGACGAAATGCTTGCTTTGGGCAAAATAAACACGAAAACCGAAGCAGTGATTGATGTTTCGCAAATTGACAAACTAAAAGAAACTTTGCAAACACAGCGACGAGATACTGCAGCGACAATACAACTAACTGAATATCAACCGAATAAACTTACATATCAAGTTTCGACAAAAAGCGAACAGTTTGCTGTTTTTTCTGAAATTTATTATGACAAGGGCTGGACAGCAACTATTGATGGAAAACAAATGCCTTATGAACGCGTGAATTATCTTTTACGCGGAATGGAACTGCCCGCAGGCAATTATCAACTGCAATTTGCGTTTAATCCTGCTTCTTATTCCACAGGAAATGTAATCGCTCTTATAAGTTCTATTTTGTTGATAATATGCATTGTGGGATATTTTGTATTTATATTTTTGAAAAATAAAAAAGAAGAGTAATACTTACTAAGCAAGATATTCACAGCACGCATTCAAATATATAGGGCACTTCTAAAAATTAAAATTTTGAGAATCAGATAATTAGTATTATCTTTGCAAGGTAAAAAACCAAATAGCAAAGAACAT
>WRGS01000099.1 GCA_009787075.1 Paludibacter sp. | reverse complement strand
ATTATCCTGCTATTGAAGTAAGTTTAGTCAGATAAAAAAAGCAACTAAAAGATTTAGTTGCTACAATTGACAACTCACAGATAGAGTAGCGACAAACAGGACTGCAAAATTACATTATTGATAACAAAAAAAAGCGCCTCAAAAAAATTGAGACGTTTTTCTTGTCTGTTGAAAAAATTACATATAATTTTCCCACTTTACATTTTTCATTGTTCCTGTTTTGATAAATTCGGTGTGCATAGCAAAGCAGGCTGCAAGGTTATGCGGAGTGTGCGAAACAGGGCAATGATTAACATAATCGCGCAGCATTTGGCGGTAATTCGGAGCAACGCATTTATCAATAATTGTCATTGCACGCTGAATTGGCGATTTTCCGCGAAGGTCGGCAACTCCGTGTTCGGTAATCATAACGTGGACATCGTGTTCGGTATGGTCGTGATGCGAAACCATCGGCACAAAGGCACTTATATCGCCTTTTTTGGCTGTCGAAGGCGTAGTGAAAATCGACAGATAGGCATTGCGGGTAAAATCGCCGCTGCCGCCTATTCCATTCATCATTTTCGTGCCGAGAACGTGCGTACTATTCACATTTCCATAAATATCGGCTTCGAGCGCAGTATTGATGGTAATCAAACCAAGTCGGCGGATAACTTCGGGGTTGTTGGTAATTTCCTGAGAGCGCAAACCTATTTTATTACGAAAATAATTTTTATTGGAATAAACTTTTTCAAGTTCTTCTGGGGTAATAGTAAGCGAGCAGCCGCTTGCAAATTTCACTTTTTCTTTTTCCATCAAATCAATAACCGCATCTTGAATTACTTCGGTAAACATTTCAAAAGGTGGAATATTTGGATTTGAGCCGAGCGCGCCGAGAACTGCATTCGCAATATTGCCAACGCCCGATTGAATAGGTAAAAATTGCTTTGGAATACGCCTTGCATTGATTTCGGCAACTAAAAAATCAGCGACATTCTGCCCGATTCTTTCGGTAACTTCGTCTAATGGAGCAAACGCGCTGACTTCATCCTGACGGTCTGTTTCCACAATGCCGAGAATTTTTTGAGGATTTACCTGAATAGAAAGTGAGCCAAAACGGTCGGATACCTTATAAATAGGAATATCACGGCGTTGCGGAGGGTCGGTCGGGATATAAATATCGTGGAAACCGCGCAAGTCGGTTGGGTGATGATGATTTAATTCAATAATAATATAATCTGCCATTTGGCAAATTGTAGGTGAAATTCCCACGCCTGTTGTCGGCACAATTTCACCATATTCGGTAACATCGCACGCTTCAACAATGGCAAATTTTGGTTTTGGTAAAAAACTGTAACGCAATTGCTGTGCAAGATGCGAAAGGTGCATATCAACGTATGAAGTACGTCCCGAATTAATCGCTTCACGCAGTTCTTTCGACGATTGGTAAGGCGTACGGAATGCAATGGCATCGGCTTCGGCAAGTTCGCTGTCGAGCGAGCAGCCCGTTGATGCGCCTGTGTAAATGCTTATTTTAAAAGGTTGTCCGTCTTCGTGAAAAAGTTTTGCGCGGGCAGCCAACGCGGTAGGTATTGCTTTGGGTGCACCTGCAGCAGTAAAACCACTAAAACCGACAATATCGCCATCGTTGATATACGAAGCCGCATGTTCGGCGGTCATAAAATTAAGAGGTTTAGCCATATAATAAATTAAAAATTATTTAAAAATTGTTTATCTTTTTTTGAAGAATTATTATTCGTTTTTTTGATTACGAAAAATTTCACAATGAATTTTTTTCGAGCGGCAAAATTACTGCATTATTTTTAATTAAAGAAATTTTTCTTTAATTATCTGTTTAAATTTTTAATTTTTTTTCAAAAAACACATTTCAAGCAAAAAAATATTATCTTTGCGCAAAATTTTGAAGAAAATGGAACTTGAAAATTATGCTTATCAAAGCAGAATTGATTTGTCGCCGCTCAAGGCGGCAACCGACCGCATTCGTGCCGAAATTAAGAAAGTGATTGTAGGTCAAGACCTTGCAATCGACTTGATTCTGACCGCAATCCTTGCAGACGGACATTTGCTTATAGAAGGAGTGCCGGGAGTGGCAAAAACAATTTTGGCAAAACTGACAGCAAAATGTATCAGTGCGCCATTTAGCCGAATTCAATTTACGCCTGATTTGATGCCTTCCGATGTTATCGGAACTTCGGTTTTTAATGAAAAACTGACCGATTTTGAATTTAAAAAAGGTCCTGTTTTTGCAAATATTGTGCTTATTGACGAAATCAACCGCGCTCCTGCCAAAACTCAGGCTGCGCTTTTTGAAGTTATGGCAGAAAGGCAAATTACTGTTGATGGACAAACGCGCATACTTTCAAGACCTTTTACCGTTCTTGCCACGCAAAATCCCATTGAGCAGGAAGGTACATATCGACTGCCTGAGGCGCAGTTAGACCGTTTTCTTTTTAAAATTGATATAAATTATCCAACCTTTGAAGAAGAAATTAACATCGTTAAAAATCATAATACAATGAATTCGGAAGATGAGACAACAGCGGTAGAAGCGGTTGTTTCGGCTGCGGAAATTGTTAAATATCAGAAACTTGTGCGGCAAATTCACGCTGAAAATTCGCTCGTGGAATATATTGCAAAAATTGTGGTTGCCACCCGCACCAACGCAAATCTGTATTTGGGAGCGTCTCCACGCGCTTCAATTGCCATTTTAAATGCATCAAAAGCATACGCAGCAATGCAAGGGAAGGATTTTATCACGCCTGACGATGTGAAATTTATTGCATCTTATGTGTTGAGGCACAGAATTTTACTAACTCCAGAGCGCGAAATGGAAGGGCTGACGGCAACTATGGTTGCAAAACAGATTATTGAAGGAGTAGAAGTGCCGCGATAAAACAGATGACGTGCATAATTTAGGTAAAATATTTTTTATTTTGTAATATTTATAAATATGGAAAAAACGTGGCGTTGGTTTGGGAAAAATGACAAGATTACTTTGTCGTCATTGCGGCAAATTGGAGTAGAAGGTATTGTAACATCTCTTCACGATGTTCCCAATGGTGAAATTTGGACTTTGGAAAAAATTTTGGATTTAAAAAATTATATCGAAAGTTACGGTTTGCGCTGGTCGGTTGTAGAAAGTTTGCCTGTTTGCGAGGCAATAAAATATGGCGGGGCAGAACGCGATAATTTGATAGAAAATTATATTGTTTCATTGAAAAATCTCGGAAAAGCAGGCGTAAAAACTGTTTGCTACAATTTTATGCCCGTAATTGACTGGATTCGTACCGATTTGTCGCACAAATGGGAAGACGGCAGTTCGTCGCTGTATTTCGACCTTGTACGTTTTGCCTATTTTGATATTCATATTTTGGAACGCCAAGCAGCAGAAAAAGATTATTCGCCAGAAGTGATTCAGAAAGTCAAAAAACTTGCGGCAACAATTACCGAAGTTGAAAAAGACGAGTTGATAGACACTATTATTGTAAAAACGCAGGGTTTTGTCAATGGAAATATTACCGAAAAAGACAAACAGCCTGTCGCCCTTTTCAAAAAACTTCTTGACCTTTACAAAGGGATTGACAAAGAAATGCTGCGTGAAAATATGCGTTATTTTTTGGAAAAAATTATGCCTGTTTGTCAAAAATACGATATTGATATGTGCGTTCACCCCGACGACCCGCCGCGTGCGGTTTTGGGTTTACCGCGAATTGTAACTGACGAAAAGGATATTGAATGGCTTTTGCAAGCCGTTGACAATCAGCATAATGGATTGACATTTTGCGCTGGTTCGCTCAGCGCGGGAATACAGAATGATGTGCCGCTTTTGGCAGAGAAATTTGCTTCTCGCACAAAATTTGTACATTTGCGCAGTACCAATATTTTGCCCGACGGCAATTTTATTGAAGCCCGCCACCTCGAAGGACGCGCGCATTTGATTGATGTTGTGCGGATTTTTGAAAAACAAATTAAAAAATCGGGTAAAAATCTGCCGATGCGTATTGACCACGGACGCCAAATGCTTGATGACTCAGGCAAGGGTTATAATCCGGGATATTCGTTTTTGGGGCGAATGCACGCTTTGGCGCAAATAGAAGGCGTTATTGCAGTAGTGCAGGACGAGTTAAAATAATTTTATCACTATCAATTTTTTTGTTTAATTTTGCGTTAAATCAGAAACTGAATTATTTAACATTTCAAATTTTAAAAATATGAATAAAAAACTCACACGTTCAAACAATAAAATGCTTGCAGGGGTTTGCGGTGGCATTGCAGAATATTTTAATTTAGACCCGACCATTGTTCGCGTTGGTTATGCTTTTCTGTCGATTTTTTCGGCTGGCTTTCCCGGAATATTGCTCTATATAGTTATGTGGCTTGTGATGCCTGCAAAAATTGAATAAAAAAACGCTTACTGTTTTTTCCTGCTCAAAGGGTGAAAATCTAAAATAGTTTGACGCAGAAAATTTATGTTAATATGAGTGTAAAGTTCTGTGGTTGTGATAGATTCGTGTCCGAGCAACTGCTGAATTGCACGCAGATTCGCTCCGTTTTCCAGCAAATGAGTGGCAAACGAATGGCGGAAAGTATGCGGACTGACTTTTTTGATAATTCCCGCGTTTTGCGCTAATGTTTTTACAATTTCAAAAATCATTGCGCGGGTCAATTGTCCGCCTCGCCTGTTAAGAAATAAAATATCAACAGCCTCTTTCTTGATTTTCAGTATATTACGGTCTTTTAGCCAAATATTTATTTGCGCAATTGATGTTGGCGA
>WRGS01000098.1 GCA_009787075.1 Paludibacter sp. | reverse complement strand
TTTTAGCGAAAATTACAACGGTTACAGCATTACAATACTTAAACAAAATGAATAACAGACCTATTGGACAACTTAAATATGCGCTTTGCTAATTCCGCCAACGGGTTATATTGATTGTCAATGTTTTCAAAGTTTGCTTTTTTAGGAATGTACTGTCTGATTAACCTGTTATGATTTTCATTTATCCCTCTTTGACAAGATTTGTAGGGGTCTGTAAAGTAAAAATCGATATTCAGAAGTTGGGCTATTTGCTTGTGTTCGGCAAAATAATTTATTTGGAGCAATAGACGGTTTGGGCAGTAAATCAACATTTTTGATGTTGCCTGTGGTATCAATCATAGCATATATAGGAATTACCTTATTGCAAAAAATTCCGCACTTTTATAATTATGCAACAATAGAAATTACCGAAGACAATGCCCCAAGAATATATCAGATAGCAGTAAGAATGTTTACAATTCTTAAACTTTTGATGGTGGTAATTTTTATGCTAATAACAATGCAGATATTACAAGATATATTTCATATATTTGAGTTTATGAGGTTTTGGATAATTTGGGCTGTACTTGGATTGGAAATAATCACAATGATTTATTCTTTCAGAAAAATGTATGCAAATAGATATTAACATTTGTAATGCGAATTTTACCTAAAGTTTTAAGTCTTCTGAATGCAATTTTATTTTGCAAAAATTAATAATAAACTTTTTTATTTCGCTTTTACAATTTTTTTGATTTCATTTAATTTGTTTAATGCTTCTAACGGTGTTAATTCATTGATATTAAGATTGTTAATCTCATCGCGGATTTGTTCAAGGACAGGGTCGTCAAGTTGAAAAAAACTCAGTTGCATACCTTCGCGCGTTGAAGAAATTTCTCCAACTGGCTTTGCAATTCCTGTTTGGCGGTTGTCGTCTTCAAGTTGTTTGAGAATTTGCTCGGCTCGGCGGACAATGCTTTGCGGCATTCCCGCCATTTTTGCAACATGAATTCCAAAACTGTGTTCGCTGCCGCCGCGCACGAGTTTGCGCAAAAAAATCACTTTATTATCAATTTCTTTTACTGAAACATTATAATTTTTAATTCTCGAAAACGATTTTTCCATTTCGTTAAGTTCGTGGTAATGCGTTGCAAATAAGGTTTTTGCGCGGTTTTGTTTCTGTTCGTGAATATATTCCACAATTGCCCATGCGATAGAAATTCCATCATAAGTACTTGTTCCGCGCCCAAGTTCATCAAAAAGTATTAAACTTCTGTCGGTCAAGTTGTTGAGAATACTTGCCGCTTCGTTCATTTCCACCATAAAAGTTGATTCGCCTGCCGAAATATTGTCGCTTGCGCCCACGCGCGTAAAAATTTTATCTATCAAACCGATTTTTGCCGCATCGGCAGGCACAAAACTGCCAATTTGCGCCATCAATACAATCAATGCTACCTGCCGCAAAAAAGCCGATTTTCCCACCATATTCGGACCTGTGAGAATTATAATTTGCTGTGAAACTTCATCGAGGAAAATATCGTTGGCAATATATTTTTCGCCAACAGGAAGTTGCTTTTCAATTACAGGATGCCGCCCCTGCGTGATTTCTATCGTTTTACTTTCGTTGATTTCCGGGCGGATATATTTATTTTCGATAGCAATTTTTGTAAATGAAATCAAACAGTCGAGTTGTGCTATCAAATTGGCATTCAATTGAATAGCGGCAATATAATCTGTAAGACTTTGAATAAGTTCGGCAAAAATCCGCGTTTCAATAGCAAGAATTTTTTCTTCCGCGCCAAGAATTTTTTCCTCATAATCTTTCAATTCTGGCGTTATGTAACGTTCTGCATTTGTGAGCGTTTGCTTGCGAATCCATTCGGCAGGAACGCGATTTTTGTGCGTATTTGTAACTTCGAGATAATATCCAAAAACTTTATTAAAGTCAATTTTCAACGAAGGAATTCCTGTTTTCCGCGCCTCGCGTTCCTGAATTTGCAATAAAAACTGTTTTCCGTTGTGCTGCATTTGACGCAGTTCATCAAGTTCGGCATCAACATTTTTTTTGAAAACATTACCTTTTACAACCGCAGTCGGCGGGTCGGGCGCAAGTTCATTTTCTATTTTTTTTGCAATCAAAGAGCAGGGATTGAGTTGGTCGCCGATTTTGCACAAAGTGTCGTTTTCACTTTTCAAACAAAGCGTTTTTATCGGTTCTATTGCCTGCAAAGCCACTTTTAGTTGCATCACCTCACGTGGATTTATCCGCCCAACCGCCACTTTGGAAATAATTCGTTCAACATCACCAATCAGAGCGATATTTTGTTCAAAAAACTGTTTGTTTTCTTTATTTTTAAAAAAATATTCAACCATATTCAAACGCGCCTCAATCGTTTTTTTCTCTTTCAAAGGAAAGGCAATCCAGCGTTTCAGCATACGCGCACCCATTGGCGAAATTGTACGGTCAAGTATATCGGAAAGCGATTTTCCGTCTTCGTTGATTGAACTGAAAAGTTCAAGATTGCGAATGGTAAATTTATCCAACCAAACATATTTTTCTTCTTCAATGCGGGAAAGTTGTGTAATATTGCCCGTTTCTTTATGTTGAGTTAAATCCAAATAATGTAAAATTGCTCCCGCCGCTGTTGTTCCCAAACGCATGTTTTCCACACCAAAACCTTTGAGAGTGCGTGTTTCAAACTGTTTTAAAAGTCGTTCATGTGCGCTTTCCATAGCAAAAGCCCAGTCGTCGAGTTGATAGGTAAGATATTTTGTGCCAAACTGATTTTCAAACTCTTGCCGCCTGTTTCTATCAAAAAGCACTTCCTTTGCTGCAAAACTGCTGAGCAATTTATCAACATATTCCGCCGTTCCTTCGCCAACAAGAAATTCTCCAGTAGAAATATCCAAAAACGCCACGCCAACCGCCATTTTTTGCAAAAAAACTGCTGCCAAAAAATTATTTTCGCGGTGATTAAGCGTTGTGTCAGAATATGAAACGCCGGGAGTAACTACTTCTGTTACACCGCGCTTTACAATCCCTTTGGCAAATTTCGGGTCTTCGAGTTGTTCGCAAATTGCAACGCGCTTGCCTGCACGTACAAGTTTCGGTAAATAATTATCAATGGCGTGATGCGGAAATCCTGCCAATTCTACGCTTGCCGCTGTTCCGTTGGCGCGCCGCGTGAGTGTGATGCCCAAAATAGCCGAAGCGGTAATTGCGTCTTGGCAAAACGTTTCATAAAAATCGCCGCAGCGAAACAGCAGCAAAGCATCGGGATATTTCTGCTTAAACGAATTATATTGCCTCATCAAAGGCGTTTGGGCTATATTGCTCATTATAAATTATCTCAAGATTAATTTTGAAATTATTTTTTCGTTGAAAAAACAGTTTTGTTTTTCAGTTTGCAATTGACATAAAAATAACATTGAATCAGGCAGCAAAGATACGCAATTTTCCGCTTAATTGAGCAATGAAGTTTTGAATTATTTTTTGTATTTGATTATTTTTTTGTAATTTTGCCGCACAAAAAAATTCAATATTCCAAAACATAAAGTTTTGAAATATTGAAGTAAAAAATGCGGGGTGTAGCGCAGTTGGTAGCGCGTTACGTTCGGGACGTAGAGGTCGCAGGTTCGAATCTTGTCACCCCGACAAAAAATTTACAAAAAAATGCTGATAATCAATGTGTTATCAGCATTTCGCAGTTTTAAAAACACACTTTTATTTTTGTGTGCAAAGAAAAATATATTTGTAAATATTTGAATTTTAATGTTTTACAAATGATTTTTACACACAATTAACACACAAAATAAAAAAATATGCCAAGAAAAAGCAGCATAGTAATTTATCCGTTTCTAATTCTATTTGTGGTAAGAATAAGCATTTGCTATGCAAAAAAATAAAGTAATTCAAAAATTAGAAAATGCAAACTACTAATATAGAATGCAAAAGTAATGAATAAATGTGATTTTACGATGAATTTTTTATTTGAAAAAATCGATTAAATCTTGAAATTTATCTGTAATTTTGTAAAAAATATAAACAATAAACAAATGGAAATTATTCACGTAAAAATACCTTAACTTCAACTAACAAATGCAACTTTAATGAGTCTGATATTCAATTATTAGTTGCAATTGTCTGATTTGTGTTAAATTTCAGATACAAAAATAGTCCGATTGCTCGGACTATTAAGGGACATAATAATTGAAATAATTATTAAGAAAAATTTGATTTAAGGGATAAGAAAAACAACAGACTTATAAGCGGTGTTGACATTATGCCTAACAAGAACACTCCAAATGCAACAAACCTACTGTCTGTTAATTTAAATGTTTTTAATGCTATTGCGATACTTCCTATTACATATGCGAGTATTAATAATATGATTAAAAAGATTAAAAAAAATAACATAATTTTTCCTCCTGTTTTTAAGGTTTATATTTAATATATGATTACACAGCAAAAATAATGCTAATTTTTGATATATGTAAATTTTTTTTCATTTTTTTTGTCCCTTTTTTTTGTTAAAAATAATGTAATTTTGCAGTCCTGTTTGTCGCTACTCTATCTGTGAGTTGCGAGGTCTGACTACTCTATCTGTGAGTTG
>WRGS01000097.1 GCA_009787075.1 Paludibacter sp. | reverse complement strand
GAAACGCGCAAGCCCGAACCATACATTGTTTCAATAATTGCACGATTGCGATGTCCTTCCGGCTTTGACATGTCAATTGCTGCAATAATTTCATCAATTTCTTCAATAGAAAGTACTTCGGGCAGCCGCAAACCGATTTTTGGCGCATCGAGTAATTCAGTTGGGTCGTTTTCAATGATATTTTTATAAATTAAGTAATTATAAAATTGCTTAATGCTCGACAAAATCCGCGCTTGCGTGCGTACATTCACGCCAAGTTCGCTGATTGCTATCACAAAATTGCGCAAAATTTCATAAGTTGCATCTTCGGGCTTAACATCGCAATCGTTGAGAAACGACACAAGTTTGGCAAAATCGCGCATATATGCTGCAATTGTGTTTTCCGAAAGTCCTTTTTCTAATTTTAAATAAATATAATATTCTGTATCAGCAATTTGCATCGTTTTTATATTTTTTTTAAAATAATTTTAATAATAAAAAATCCCCACAAATTTTAATTTGCGAGGATTTTCAATATAATTTTAGTCAATTAATCATTCAACAACATCGGCATAAGCAACATTAAAATTTCTTCGCCTTCAATATTTTCAGCAGGCAAAATCAATCCTGCACGCGATGGGTCGGAAAATTCAAAAATAACATCAGTTGCAGAAAGATTGCTTAACATTTCGATAAGGAAAGAGGATTTGAAGCCAATTTTTACCGCCTCTTCGGCATATTGGCAATCAATAGTTTCTTCGCCCGAAATTGAAAAGTCAATATCCTGTGCCGAAATTTTCGCCTGATTATTGACAAATTCAAGTTTTATCAAATTGCTTGCCTGATTTGAAAATACCGCCACACGTTTTAACGCGCCAAGCATCAACATACGGTCAGCCAAAATTTTATACTGATTGTCCTGCGGAATTACCGCATTGTAATTTGGAAATTTTCCTTCAATTTGCCGACAAACCATCGTATAATTTTCAAGTTTTAAGCGAATATTTTTTTCGTCAAAAAGGATTTCTACGTTTCCGCTTTCTTTTGCCAAAATATTTTTCAACGTGTTTGCCGCTTTTTTGGGTAAAATAAACGAAAGCGCTTGGTCAGTCGAAGAACTTGCTGATACATAATCAGTTGCAAAACGAACAAGTTTGTGCGCATCGGTGGCAACCAAAGTAAGTTTTTCGTTCATATCGAACAGAACGCCGTTCATAACAGGGCGCAGGTCGTCGTCAGCGGTGCAAAAAACTGTATTTCCAATGCCCGACAAGAGTTTTCCTGCCTCAACAACAAGCGATTGCGCCTTGTTGTTCAATTCAGGCATTATCGGATATTCGTCGCCATTTTGCCCTATAAAGTTAAATTCGCCATTGCCCGACTTAATAACCATCGCCAAATTGCTGTCGTTGATTTCAAAATTGAGCGGTTGTTCCGAAAATTCTTTCAAGGTATCCAAAAGCAGTTTTGAAGCCACTGCAACTTTGCCTTCGCCTTCTGCCGAAACGAGTTTTATTGTTGTTACCAGCGTAGTTTCGAGGTCGGAAGCGGTCATTGTCAGTTGATTGCCATTGAGTTCGAGTAAAAAATTATCCAAAATCGGCAAAGTATTTTTCGTGTTAATAACGCGAGAAATTGCCTGCAAATGGTTCAAAAGGTCGGTACTTGATACTGTAAATTTCATATTTATAATATTTTACGATGTTGTATAATCTGAAAATTTTGATTTACAAATTTACGACATTTTTTTAAATTAAAAAATTACAATAAAAAATGTTATTAACAAGTTATCAAAAATTCTAAATTTATTTTTTTGACAGAAAAAATTTGAAAAATATTTTTTAGTATTTTTGCAAAAATTTAAATTAATAATTATTTTGTAAATGGCTTTAATCAAATCTGTTCGGGGCTTTACGCCCGAAATAGGCGAAGGCACTTATCTTGCTGATAATGCAACGGTTGTAGGCAATGTTGTAATAGGTGAAAATTGCAGCGTATGGTTTAATGCAGTTTTGCGGGGCGATGTAAATTCCATTCGAATTGGCAAGCACGTAAATATTCAGGATTGCGCTGTTCTGCATACTTTGTACGAAAAATCGGTGGTAGAAATTGGCGATTATGTGTCTGTGGGACACAATGTTACTATTCACGGCGCAAAAATTTGCGATTACGCGCTTATCGGAATGGGCGCAACTGTTCTCGACTATGCCGAAGTGGGCGAAGGTGCGATAGTGGCGGCGGGCTCGGTGGTGCTGAGCAACACGAAAATTCCGCCTTATACGCTTTGGGCGGGTGTTCCTGCAAAATTTGTTAAAAATATTGAACCAGAGCAAACCAACGAAATTAACCGAAAAATCGCTCACAACTACCAAATGTACGCAGGCTGGTTTAAAGAGAATGAAGAATTGAAATAAAAAACCATAAAAATCAATAATATGGCAAAAACTACGGAAATAAAGCCGTTTGAAAAATCGCAAGTGAATTTCATTGCCGAAATAAAGCAGAAGATACGTCAGGCACAGTACGAGGCAATGCGAACGGTAAATGTGCAACTTATCAATCTTTATTGGGAAATTGGCAAAGCCATTGCCGAAAAGCAACAGGAAAATTGGGGCAAATCCGTTGTTCCCACGCTGTCGAAAGAACTGCAAAAAGAATTTTCAGGAACAGGCGGTTTTTCAGTAACAAATCTGTGGTTAATGGCACAGTTTTATACTGAATATCACAATGTTACAAATCTCCAACCATTGGTTGGAGAAATTAGTTGGACAAAACATATTGTTATCCTTAACCGTTGTAAAAACAATCTCGAAAGACAATTTTACATTCAGGCAACTAAAAAATTCGGTTGGACAAAAAATGTACTTATTCATCACATAGAGGGAAAAAGTTACGAAAAATACCTGCTCAATCAGACTAATTTTGAACAAAATTTACCCGAAAAGATAAAAAATCAGGCAATTTTAGCCGTAAAAGATGAATATTCTTTCGATTTTCTTAATCTTGGAGATGAACATTCTGAAAGTCAGTTAGAAACGGCATTGGTAAACAATATTCGTGCGTTTTTGCTCGAAATGAATTTTCAATTTGCTTTTGTGGGTAATCAATTTCGAGTACAAGTTGATGATGATGAGTATTTTATAGATTTATTACTGTATCATCGTCAATTGCAATGTCTTGTGGCTGTTGAACTTAAAGTGGGAAAATTTATACCCGAATACAAAGGGAAAATGGAGTTTTATCTTTCCATTCTCAACGACAAAGTGAAATTGCCCAACGAAAACGATGCAATTGGCATAATTATCTGTAAAGAGAAAAATCGAACAGTCGTAGAATATTCACTCAAAACGAGCAATATGCCAATCGGTGTAGCGACATACACCACGACTGCCAATTTGCCCGAAAACTATCAAAATTTTCTACCTGACGAAAAAACCATTACTGAAAAACTAACCGATTATTTTAAAAAATAAATGTACGTGTTGGAAAATGTTGAAAATCGAAAATTGTTAAAATAATTATTAAAATTTAAAAGAGCCAAAATGAATAAAAAATATTTTTTTATATTAATTTTATTTTTCCCGTTTCAAATAATTTTTTCACAGAATATTCAAAATGAGGAAAATACAAAATTTTTGTGGAATGTGGAGTTTTCCACTTTCCTTGATAATCACGAGTTTGCATCGTCTGATTTTATTGAAGATAAAACATTGGGCGGTGTAAATTTTGCGCCGCAGGCAGGTATTGCCTGGAAAGGGGAAAATGCGGTTTTTGCAGGAGTAAATTTATTGAAAGAATTTGGAACTCAACAAGTTATCGACAAGGCAACGCTGATTCTTTTTTATAGAAATAAAATTTATTTAAAAAATAATTGGACGCAGTCGTTTTATGCAGGAATTTTTCCGCGTGCGCGGCTTTTTTCAAATTATTCCGATTTGCTTTTTTGGCAGCCGCTAACCAATTATATGCCTGTTATTCAAGGACTTTATTATGAAATTCGTCAAAATAATAATTTTGCAAATGCGTGGATTGATTGGACAGGCAAACCGACTGAAACGGTAAATGAATCGTTTTATGCGGGCTTGTCGGCACGCGCAAATTTGAAGTCGTATTTCATTGATTTTCAGGGATATTATTTCCATTTTGCAAATACAAATCCGAAAAAACCTGATTTTAATCTTTGCGATAATGGACAGGCATTATTGCGTGCGGGTTATAATTTTCAACAAAAAGAAAATCAAAATTTTGATTTTGAAATTGCAGCGGGCGTAATGGCTGGTTATGAAAATGAACGAAATGTTGATAATCAGAAATTTATGCCGATTGGATTTGTAGCAAATGTAGATTTTAAAATTGCAAATTTTGGATTGAACAATTTGCTTTATGCGGGCGACAAGCGGTTGCGTTTGTACCAAAAATATGGCGAGCAACTTTATCGTGTAAATCCATTTTTGCAGGGAAATTTTTATTTGCAGTCCGAAATTTTTTGGCAACCATTTCACAGCCAAACAATTAACGGAAAAATCGGGCTACTGACACACCTTTCGCAGGGAAGAGTGATGTTTGAATAGCGTTTTATGTTGTCAATATTGTTAAAAAATTAAAAAAAA
>WRGS01000096.1 GCA_009787075.1 Paludibacter sp. | reverse complement strand
ATAAACGTATCGGGGCGTTGGCTTTTTCTAAGGTCATCAATGCAGCAAATTTGCGTAGATACGTCCACATCGCTGTAACGGCGTTCATTCTTTTTATTGAAACTGTCGCCATCAATGCGCACAAAGGTAGTGTCCTTGTGAATATCGCGGTTGCACATTTCGCGCAAAGCCTTGTACATAATGCCTTTGCCGGTGCCGCCCGCACGTTCCGAAAACTCTACATTTGCGTCTGTCAGATAAATCGCAAACAAATCGTACTCAAAATAATTGTGCAGCAAGTAACCTATCATCGACATCAGCGACTTTTTGCGTGTGCTGTCCTGTCCTGTTATTTTCTCGAAAAATTGCTCAAAATCCCCTTTTGTGTCGGTGTAGGAAAAATCGCGGTTGATGATGTTGTTCTCCCACACGTTGGTCATTAGCGTAGAATAAGCAAAATACTCTATTGCCTTGCCTTTCTGTAATTTAACTACCGAATTATTGAAATAGAAAAACTTTGTATCTGCCGTGTCGTGCTGAAAGTCAATATCGGTAACGGACGGCAGGAAGAAAAATGTAACCTTGTTTGACAGGTTGCTGCTATTGTTTATCAGCGCGTCAATTATTTTTTGGGGCGTTATGGTAAAATCAATGTATGTGTCATTGTCTATCGCAATCTTCACCTCACGGTGGGGCAAACTGTTAATGTGCGCGACAAGTTCGGAAAAAATAATGTCATCGGTAACAGGCACGGCGCGATTTTCTTTGATATGGATATATGAGGCGTTGCGCCCATTGATATAGTATTTGCAAAAATTCAGCCGTTCCAGCAACCGAATAAATTGCGGTTTGCTGATTTTGAGTTTGAGCGTTTTTTTATCATTCTCTTTATCAAGCGAATAAGTGTAGAAATCGTGCAAATGCTCAATTTCGTTTGCGTCTTTTATTTCGGTAGTGTATTTTTCCATATAATTACGTTATAATGCCTCAAAACAAAGTCTTTCGACATTGTCTATTATTTTGAAAAGTACTGCTTTTAATTTATCTACATCATTACATTTTTCGACAAAATCCCTTATATCCGTAGTATCGTGTATGATACTAAAAAATTCTTCTAAATTATTCTTTTTCATATACTTACCCCCGCATTTTTAGCCAAATAATAAAAGGTTGATATTGTAATACCCTGCTTGCCCCGCAAACAGCGCGTATATTGTTTATCCGCTGCCGAACTGCTGTAACCGTCATAAAATCGCGAAAGGCGGTGAAAAAACTCGCGTCCGCGCTCGCCAAACTCGGCAGCAAGCGCAAAACCGAGATTGCGCCACGTTTCGTATGTGGGCGCAATATCCACGCCTCGCCGCTCAATTGTCTGCAAAAGCGTTTCAAATTGATTTTGCGGGGCGGGGTGGTGTGCGCCCGCGCTTGTCGGAACGCGGGGCGCGAGTGCGGTTTTCGGTATCCAATCATTCGGGTTAAAGTTCATTTTTATTTATTAGTTAAAAAGGGCATTCACAATCATAGTGATGCATTAAAAAACTTTTGCAAGTATGTAGCAACCTGTCATAGTTACCACATAAACTACGAGCATCATCACTCTTTACATTTTCTATATCCTTGTACATATTTTTTGTCTTATTCTGCATTTCACGGATAAAATCCAGATGTACCTTTAATTGTTCTTGTGTCATACTCTATAAATATTAGGATTAATAGTCATAAATTAAAAATGCAAAAAATAAGCGTAAGGGTCTTTTACGTTACGGTCGCTATTTATGAAGTAAGTCCTAAATCTCTTTTTGCTATCAAACTGACAAATGAGTAGATACTCTTTTTTCCCTGTACGTCCTTGTCTAAAATAACCTTTCAGATAGTTGCCATTTTTCAAAATAAAGTGATAGCCCGTTCCGTTAGGAAATGCTTTGAACTCACCTATAAATTCACGTCTATCAATATTGATAGTTTCAATTTTTTTGCTCATACTCTATAAATATTAGGATTAATAAAAGCCTGCGCATCGTGGCAGAGAAAGCAGGCGCGGGCAATATCCGAGCCGCTTTTGTCTATTGCCAGACCGTAGGTGTTAAGTACATAATTGTAAATGCCGTCAAACCAAACGCGATGCGGGTAGCGCGTAACGTCAATATTTATCAGCCATTTCAGACCATCGCCCGATGGCGAGCGAAACATCAATAGCGTTTCAAAATACCTGTCTTTGAGCAAGCGCGATTTGAGAGAGTGTATCGCCGCGAGGTCGCCCACGTGGTCAAAGTCAATCATCAGCAATCCGCTGTGATTGATTAGTTTTTGGGCGGCGCGCTCGTGGAACGTGCCAGAAAAACAGCAATAAGGAAGATAATTTGCTTTTATCGACTTGTCGCCTGTGCTACGCAAATAGTCTGTATTTGTCTTCAAATCAGCGTTTTTACTGATAAAAGTATATACGTCTATTAGTCGCCACACAGCGGCGGGCTTGGTGTTGGTTATCGGCGCATCGAATGCCGAAAATTCGGCTGCTGCAAATGGAAAAACATCGCGGGCGCGGGCGGGCATAAACCTATTTTCTCGCTCGTTCGCAAAGTCAATGATAGCATTGATTATTTTCTCATTCTCGCGCACATAATCGGTCAGACCCTTACGCTGTGCGTAATTGTTATTTCGGCGGCGCAAAATATCTACTACTTCTTCGATTGTCATTTTTTTTACAATTAAGAAAAAAGCGTTTTTACTCTCCTGTGAAATTTTTGATTAAATTTTCCAAATCTTCCTTTTTCACGCCTGCAAAGGTGTAAATTGCACCTGTACCTGTGGCATAGTGAATTTGTATGCTCGAAATAACGCCCTTTATATCCAAAAAATCAGCCAAAGCCATCGTTTCGTTGCGTCCCTCTATGTCAATACGATAATTATTGACCTTTTCAAAAATTTTGTAATTTAATTTCATACGTCAAAAATTTTTTTGTTTAAAATTTGATTTATTAAAATTTGTCCGGGGGGTGGCACACGGCATTGCCCGCTTACCCAATTGCGAAAAGTATTACGGTCAATTCCGCAACCTTTTTTTATTTCTTCTACTTTGCCGTTATAGAATTGCGATGGCACTTTGCCTAAATAGTCAGCCAAAGGATTGGGTTTTTTTACTTTATACATTTTATACATTTTTATTTTTTTTTGAATAATTTTAAAATATTATTTTGCGTAAATTTATGTTTTTGGGTAATATTTTTTTTTGCGTAATTGTACGTTTTGTTAAAATTTCGTATCTTTGCGTAAATTTACGCGTGCAAAAATAAAGTTAATTTTACAATATAAAAAATAAACTTGTTAATATTTATATATATTCAATAATATTTAACATTTTTTATAGTATGAATGCTAAAAAATTGAAGAAAATATTTGAGGCGAGCAATGATAAATATGCTGATGCAAAGGCAATTGGCACTACTTATCAAACAATGTATAATATAATTTATAAAAACAGTATTTGCAAAGTGGATTTATTAGAAAAAATTGCAAACTTTTATAAAGTTCCTGTTGGTTTTTTCTTTGATGAAGACAATGAAAATGAAAATGGCAATGTAAATGTCAATAGCAATAACCATATAAAAGGAAACAAGAATATTGTAGATATTGGCAATAAATTAGTATATGACGATGTAAAAACGCTTCAAAATAAACTTGACAAAAAAGATGAATTGATTGATAAATTAAGTAATCGTATTGTAGAATTAAGTTGTAAATTAGAAAATAAAAGTAAATGAATAAAAAATTTTTATTAGGACTATTGGTTAAAGCATTAAATTTTAAAACTTTATATAAAATGAAAAAAATAATTTTAATTTTTGCAGCAATAAGTTTGCTGATGGCGGGGTGTAAATCAGACGAACCTAACAATCCCGTACAATCTGAATGTGAAAAATCCAGAACGGGAACTATAATTTTTGATAGTTGGGCATCAAACCCATATGATTGTTATATTGACAATACCTACAAGGGTAGAGTTGCCGCAAATGGCAAATTAACTGTAAATTCAGTTCAAGCAGGTTATCATGCTTTTAGAATGACGCAGGCAAGCGGTTATCTTTTGTATCCGTCTGTATATACAAGTTCAGGCACTTTGCAGCAATGTGGTAGTTTTACAATTGTTTTTCCATAACAGAAACGCAACAAATCACTCCGAAAAAAAATAAAAATAATGCGCGACAGTGTATTTGGCGACAGGCTTAAAATAACAAAAAAAGTGTGGAAACGTCCCAAAAACGTCCCAAGTATTAATATAAAATAAAAGCAAAACCATAATATAGAAGTATCTGTAAGGGGTAGAATAATTTATTTTCAATCGAGAGTTCGAGTCTCTTATGCTCCACAAAATATTGAAAATAAGGTATTAATTTATGAAACGACATTTAAGAATTGCACTTGTTGCTCACGACAACCGCAAGGCGGATATGGTTGATTGGGCAGTTTTTA
>WRGS01000095.1 GCA_009787075.1 Paludibacter sp. | reverse complement strand
GTTAATTTGGCTTCCCTATTTGTTGGCATTTTTTTCCAATTCTTCTACTCGGCGGCGCAACCTCTCGTTTTGTTCCTGCAAAGTCGCCGATTTGCGCATTTGCAGCATTGCGGGTATTTTGATGCCGTATGCAACGAGTAGCAATATAATTATCATAACAGACGGCGGCAAATCCTTTGCCCCTTTAAGTTTGATATACTCGGTAAAAGCGTCTTCAAGTTCTTTTTTGGTTTCTTTGTCGGCTTTAAAAAAATCGCTTGTTTCTTGTTTAGCGGCAAAAGCCATTGTTTCAGGTATTACAGCATCTATTGTTGTAACAATCAGATGTGCAGTGCTTTGAGCAACTTTCGGGTTAGCCTGAAAATCTTCCTGTTTTTCGGTTTGCGGTTCATCTTCGGGCAAATTATCAAAAATACTTTCGGAATTTTCAAATTCCTGTTTTGGCTGATGCAATTCGTTCATAAACTCCGAAATATCAGATGTAACAAACTTATATTCAGAAGTTTGCTGTTGTTTTTCGTTTATTTTATCACTAATTAAACTCATACTAATTTTATTAAATTTTGAACAAAATCTGTTACTTTTTGGCTATTTTCGACAGACACAATTTTATCGTTGGCATCAAGAGTACAAGTTGCGATGTGCGCAACCCCATCATCACTACACATACAGAAATAAGCGGCGCACACGGCATTGGCGGGCAGTGCAACATTTTCCAACTGCATACGCACAGCCGAATTGACGCTGTCCAAATTGTCAATAACCGCTGGCAGCAACATTTTTATAATAGGCTGAAAAATACCCGCTTTCATTGTTTTTGTGTTTTTAACCATTTTTCTACATCGCTGTACGAATAACCTGTAACAGCCAAAAACTCCAATTTACGAACAACAAAATCGAAAAACCAATGATTGCGCTGTTCAATAACATAGCGCAAAAACATATCTATAAGAATGTTTTGCGGCTCGGTTTCCAAACGTTTGGCATATTCCCGCAACAAAGCCCACGCGAGCGGCGGTACAACAAAACGCATTTCACGTTCTGCAAGCGGTGCAGGAACTTTAACGGTTTTTTCTACCGTTTCACGCAGTCGGCTTTCAAGTTCAGTAATTTTTTCTTTAAAATCAGCAATTTGCAGATTTTCAGAGTTTGACCAGCGTTCCAATTCGCTTTTTAAGAAAGCCTTTTCACTTTCAAGGGCAGCAATTTGTTCTGTAAAATGCGAATTGTCGGGGTTTTCGTTCATTTTTTTCAAAAAAGCGGTCATAATATCCTTATTCGCAGTTTCGGGAAATTTTTCGTCAATTTGTGTGCGTTGCTCGTCTGTCAGGCGCACAGAAAACATATTGGTATTCATATTTTTATATTTTATTTTTTTATCATTTGTTAAAATTTTAAAAATAACCTTTAAAAACACTGTTTAAATATATTTATACACGGTTTTTAACCTTTGAATAATATTAAATTTGCGTTTGTTTACACTGATTACAGCAGTTTACAATTGTTATACATTGATTGTTTACAAATATAGATTGTGTAAACAATTGATTTACAGTGTTTGTTTACAAATATTTTCAATTTGTTTACAAAATGTTTACAGATTGAAACAAAATGTAAACAACCTGTAAACATCATAAAAAAAGTATGTACAAAAAAATTCAGGGGGCAAAGATATGGGCATAAAAAAATATTTGTGAAAATTTTGCAAATTATGCAAATAATGGAAATTTTGATAAAAAAATAAAAATTTTGAAAATTTTTAGGTAGGAAGTCCAAAATACCTGCAAAATTCCTCTTTTGTGATATATTGCGGTTTTTGTTTATTTAGGGCAATACGCACGATAGTGAGCATACGGGAAGCCGTTGCAGCACTGCAATTTACAATTTGCATTATATCTTTTAAGCGTATTTTCACTGTAAAAATTTTATTAAATCCTTTCTATTTTCTACCGATTTTCTTTAATATAGTAGCACAAAATTAATGCTATTTTTGAATATAATATTAATTTCTTTGATATTTTTTATCACTAACGCCTGAATTTTAATTTAAAAAATAAAAAATAAAAAAAGTACTATTTCGTGAGAAGTTGAGAAGTTGCGAGGATAAATAATTGTTATTCAATCAATTAATCACTTCTCACATTTTCTTTGTATGAAAAGTTGAGAAGTGAAACGTGAGAAGTTGGCACTATATTTTGAGAAGTTGAGAGTTAGGTTTAAGAAGTTTTGAGAAGTTATTTTATACTTTATTTTTTTTTTTAATTGAAAATAAACTAATTAAAGAAAATAATATTATATACCACTTCTCAACTTCTTTCGACTTGCCCTTTTTTAAAGGGGGGGGTGGGACGAAAAAACGGCTGCGCCAAATATTTTTCTTATTTCCTGCTCGGTCATATTAATTAAGGCTTATGGTGAAAAATTTCATACTGTCTCTGTAATTTTCCAAAGTTTTTAAAGTTGCCTCGGCAAGTGCAATTTGATAATCAGCGATTTCCTTATTGTCGCTTGAACGCTTAATTAATTCGCCGTAATTTTGTTTTGCCCGTTCAATCGTCAGTTTTTGCTGCTTTATTTGGTTTTCAATGCCGAAATTATCTATATCCGGCGTTCTATCCACTTCGGCGTGGATATATTTTTTTAATGCCTTTTTTAACAGTGTATGAACACGACATTTTGTATCATTATTCACTTCAAAAAAATACAGGAAATCAACAACAGTCAAAACTAATCCTCCTGTTTTTAATGGCATATAAATACCTGCAAGTTCTTTATTTTCAATATTATGAAACTTGTCTAAAAACGCGCTGTACATTTCGTTACTGGTGAAATGCACGACTTTTGCCACAAAACCAACTTCGCGGTCGAGGCAAACGACATAGTCGCTTGGGTAATTTTTCGGTTTACTTCTGTCTATCAGAAACAGTGGGTAATCTCGTTTTTTTTCTTCGTTTATCATAAAAAAAAATTATTTTTTTGAAACTTAATTCCAAGAGAAGATGCTTTCCAATGGACTGCATCTTCGCTACGATTTAGTGTTTCCGCAATTTCGGAAACCGGCAATACCCCATATTTTTTGGTAAGGAACTCAATTTCGTTTGAGCTCCATCTTCTAAATCCTGCCATAAAAAATCACTTAATATGTGTCGTGAGCAACTTTAAATTGTTAAAATTAAATCACCATTGGCTATCTTCTTGTGATAATACAAAATCTGCCAAATTATAATTGATGTACTTTTCAATGTCGACTAAAAAGTTTTCATCAGAATAATCTTCATTATGCGTGGTAAAATGAAAACCTTTCAATAATTCAGACCATTCGCCAAAATGGTATTGATTTACGAACGACGTTATAATCCAAGTGCCATAACCTGTTCTTCTTCTGTTAAAATCGATCAGTTTTGGAAAACTATTTTTTACATCGTCGATTAATTCGTCTTCGATTTCATAAAAAAATTCGTAAACCTCTTTTTTTGTTTTTTTTTCGTTGGCTGCTGCAACTAATTCATTTATATTTTTCATTTTTTTTAATTTACACGTTTTTATTTACCTCGTGTGTCGGATTTTGTTATTAAATTATTTTATTAAATTTGCCCGTCAAGCCGGTAGCGCAGCCGTTTTATTTTATTGTTTTTTATTTTGAACAAAATTCATTTGCGCTGGTCATTGTGAATTTTTTGCTATAAAATTCTTTTGCATATTTTTTATTTTTCTTTACAAATTCATAGTAATCTGTAAGTTTTTTTCCATTTGATTTTACGAAATCTAAAACATTTTGTGAATTTTCTTTATTTTCAGATAATTTAGCCTTACTTTCTTCGATTTTTCGTTTTTCTACTCTTTTAATTCTTTCGAGTTCAGAACCAAGTATTTCGCTATATTCAGCATTTTTTTCGAGTTCAAAAGCGATTACCCATAATTGTTTATCTGTAAATTTGTTTGCCGATGTCGCAATTTTATATGCCAAGCTTTTTTTTGGCAAAAAGCTGATAGTTTCGCGCAGTATCATATCTGATACCTGTTGCGCCTGATTTGTAACAAATGTTCCGATAGAACTAACTGTTGAAGTCGTAGGATTTAATCCTTGAATTTTGTTGAAAATTTGTTTTACTGTTGCTTTCATTTTGTTTATACGCCTATAACCCTGAGTGTGCGGTTTTATTTTGAATTATTTTTGTTTTTTTTGTTGATGTAAAGATACTGCCATTTTCCGAAATATCCAAATCGTTTTGAATATTTTTTTTATTTTTTTTCTCTCTAATTATCAGCAAGTTACAAAAATATTTTCATTTTAATTTCTAAAACAAAGTTATATTTTCCTATTTTACATACGTTTGCGTTTCATTTTACACCTACTTTTTCCGTTGTGCCAAACACTTTTTCATTGTGTCGCTGGTCGGGAATATATAAAATTCGTCAAGTGTACTGCGGAACTCGCTGTATGG
>WRGS01000094.1 GCA_009787075.1 Paludibacter sp. | reverse complement strand
CAGCAAATAACAAAAATAGGTTCGCAACGCTGGGCGCAATTGCAGGGAATTCCAGAAAATGAACGCATCGCAAAATATCCTTCAATGGAAGAGTCAATGCCCGAAATTTACAAGGAACTCGACCATTTGCAAACCAAATTGGAGCAGCACTATAAAGATATGCAGGATATGGAATTTACCGTTCAGGAAGGTAAATTGTGGTTTTTGCAAACGCGAAGCGGCAAACGTACAGGCGCGGCAATGGTGAAAATTGCAATGGATTTACTTCGTCAGGGAATGATTGATGAAAAAACTGCTCTCTTGCGTTTAGACCCCAACAAACTTGACGAACTTTTGCATCCTATCTTTGATAAAAACGCTTTGAAAAATGCAACTGCTCTGACAAAGGGTTTGGCTGCATCTCCTGGCGCAGCATCGGGAAAAATAGTTTTCAATGCCGATGACGCTGCACAATGGGCTGCCAAAGGCGAAAAAGTAATTATGGTGCGCATCGAAACATCGCCCGAAGACCTCGCAGGAATGGCTGCCGCTCAAGGAATTTTAACTGCACGCGGCGGAATGACTTCGCACGCAGCAGTTGTAGCGCGTGGAATGGGCAAATGCTGCGTTTCAGGCGCAGGAGCACTGCAAATTGATTATGCAAATAAAACTTTAAAAGTTAACAGTTTGACCCTTAAAGAAGGCGATTATATTTCGTTAAACGGCTCAACAGGCGATATTTATCAAGGTCAGGTGGCAACGCAGGAAGCGGAATTGGACAGCGATTTTCAAGAAATTATGACTTTGGCTGATAAATATACCCGTATGTATGTCCGCACAAATGCCGATACGCCGCACGATGCTATCGTAGCGCGAAAATTTGGCGCAAGAGGCATCGGGCTTTGCCGCACAGAACACATGTTCTTTGAAGGTGAAAAAATTAAAGCGATGCGTGAAATGATTTTGGCAGCAGATGCAGATGGTCGCCGCAAAGCCTTGGAAAAGATTTTGCCTTATCAACAGGAAGATTTTGAAGGAATTTTTGAAGCAATGCACGATTTGCCTGTTACAGTTCGTTTGCTTGACCCGCCTTTGCACGAATTTTTGCCGCACGACCAAAACGGACAGGAAGAAATGGCAAAGACAATGGGCTTGCCTTATGAAACTATAAAACAGCGCGTACTTTCGCTGCACGAACAAAATCCTATGCTTGGACATCGCGGCGCACGCTTGGGCAATACTTATCCCGAAATTACCGAAATGCAGACACGCGCAATTTTGGGTGCGGCTCTCAATCTGAAAAAACGCGGAATAAGGGCAATCCCTGAAATTATGGTGCCGCTGACAGGTATTCTGTTTGAATTTTTGGCGCAGGAAAAAATAATTCGCGATACGGCAAAACTTCTTTTTGATGAAGTTGGCGACAGTATTGATTTTCAGGTCGGAACTATGATTGAAATTCCACGCGCGGCTCTTACGGCAAACCGTATTGCAAGCGCAGCAGAATTTTTCTCTTTCGGAACAAACGACCTTACGCAAATGACTTTCGGATATAGCCGAGATGATATTGCATCGTTCTTGCCTATTTATTTGGAAAAGAAAATTCTGAAATTTGACCCGTTCCAAGTTCTCGACCGCAACGGCGTAGGTCAGTTGATAACAATGGCAGTAGAAAAAGGACGCAAAGCCCGCCCGAATCTTAAATGCGGTATTTGCGGAGAACACGGCGGCGAGCCATCGTCAGTAGAATTTTGCCATCTCACAGGGCTTGATTATGTTTCCTGCTCACCGTTCCGCGTTCCAATTGCACGCTTGGCGGCAGCGCAGGCAGCATTACGATTTTAAATAATCAATTAAATATAAAATTAGCAGAGACGGGGAATTCCTCGTCTCTGTTACATTTAGAATATTGGTTTTAATGGACAAAATATAACCCGTTTTTATTCTAATTTCAGTGAAACTGTTGCCCCTCGAGTAATGCGGGTTCCGGGCAGGATTGTTTGCGCAATTACTTTGCCGTATCCTTCAATACGCACACGCAAGCCAACACTTTCCAGCAAATAAACCGCATCTTTTGCACCCATTCCACAAACATTAGGAACAAGATTTTCCACAAAAGAAAGCGGCTTGGTTACAATAGAATTGCTGTCAGCAATGGCAGAAACCCACTCGCCGCTATTGCCCGAAAGAGAAAATTTCAAAGCATTGGCAACGGTTTGAAATTGCAAAAAATTACCGTCTTTAATATAGGGCATTTTTTTGATATTCACCAAGTTAAATACGCTGTCGGCAGCAAGTTTTTGCGGGCTTGTATGCGGGTTCATTGTGGTAATTCCTTCGGCAATTCTTTTGAAAACCTTTCCGGCTGCGCCTGCGCCAAAAATTCCGTGAGGCACAACCATTGCCACAATAACAGTATATTCTGGGGCATCGGCAGGAAAATATCCGCAAAATGAAGCAAAATTTTTCGTATTTTTTTCAATATCCGCCGTTCCCGTTTTCCCTGCAATTTTAACAATATTCGACCTCACTTCTTTATATCCTGTTCCGCCCTTAGTATTTACCACCATTTCGAGCATCGACTTAATTATTTTTAAAGTACTGTCCGAACAAATTTTTGGATTAATAATTTTTGAACTAAAAACTTCAATATCTTTATTGCCGTTGCGGATACTATTTACCAAACGCGGCTCAATCATTGTTCCTCCATTTGCAATCGCATTATAAAAACGAAGTGTATAAATCGGCGCAACTTCTATCGATTGACCAAAAGTTATCCGCGCAATATGATGGAATTGCGTATATTGATTTAAATCTAATACCCTGTTAAGAGATGGCTCGCGCGCACCTACAATTTGAATTTTCATAGTATCTAAAAAATGGGTTTTGTAAATATCGTCAATAAATCGCTGCGGATTTTTGTAATGGTCGGTAATAATATTTGATATTCCAACATTGCTGGAGTGCATAATTATTTCAGCAGGAGTAAGCAGATGAAAAGGGCGCGGTGTGTGGTCTTTAACATCATATTTCGATTTATCACAAATAATTTCATCATCTGTTTTTACATATCCGCTATCCAAAGCAAGCATCATTGAAAAAATTTTAAAAGTAGAGCCCATATCACAACGCCACCCGATTGCCATATTATCAATTTCCGCATATCCGTTTGCTGTTTTAAACAGATTTACGCAGGCTTTTATTTCGCCATTGGTTTTCATTACAATAGCGCAGGCGCTTCGAGCATTCAAAGAATCAAGGCTTTGGCTCAAAGCGGCTTCTGCCAATTCCTGAATATCAACATCGAGAGTTGTAATAATATCATAACCTGCAACAGGTTCTCGTTTTGTAACAATATTTTTTCCATCAGCAATATCTTTGCGTATTGCAAATCCGTCTTGTCCTGTCAATGCTTTGTCGAAATATTTTTCCAGCCCGTTTCTTCCGCTGCCTTTTTTATCTACAAGTATTTTCGCGCCTGTTTTAGCATCTGTTTTATAAATAATTTTTCCCTTACCCGTTTTTTTGTCAATAATTGTATCTTTTTGATATTGGTCAAAATCCCAAATTGTACCAAGCGTACGCGCTGCAAGCAAGCCGAATGGTCTTTCTCTGGTGGGAATTGTATCCAAAATGAGTCCTCCCAAATTAAAACCATTGCGGTAATATCTGAAAAGCGGCATATTCTGAACTCTGCGCATATCTGTATATGAAACTTTTTCAGAATTCAGTTTTAATACATTACTTCCAGTAGTATTTGCACGTGCTTTAAGAATTATTGTTTTATAATCCTGCTTTGTTCTTTGGGGAAATAACAACGAAAGTTCTTCCGCCGTAGAATCAAGTTTTGCCTCAAAAAAAGTTACATTTTTACCTTTTAATGTAAAAAAAATCGTAGTATCCTTTTTCCCTTCCCGAGAAACCGTAATTTTCTTCCAATCCAAGCCATTATGTTTTGTATTCATAAAAAGATTGTACGATGGAATGCTTGCCGAAAGCAAACGCTCCTGACAGTCGTAAATATTGCCGCGCTCGCTTTTCAACAAAACAGTATCATTGGCAGTTTGAGATTTTGCCGCAAGTTCAAGCAACGGTTTTCGTTCAACTGTCTGAATATAAATAGTTTTGCCAACTACCGCGCCAAAAGCAACCAGCACAAGCAAATACACAATCGTAAATCTGATAGTAATACTTCTATTTTTCTCTGCCATTTATTTTTAAAAAATTTTTATTTAAATTATAATTTCCATTTCCTGTTTTATTTCTTTGGTCTTCCAATTATTTTTTCTGCAAAAATAGTAAATTAATTAAAAATATTGAATAAGGAAGTTCTAAAAATTTCAGGCATTGCTTTTTTGCAACGCCTGAATTGTAAAAAAAGATTTTTTGCTAATTTGTATGAATAA
>WRGS01000093.1 GCA_009787075.1 Paludibacter sp. | reverse complement strand
ACAGTCATTCGGGCGGAGTGTCGCACTTCTTTTCTATTCGCAATCTTGTAAATTTTATGCTTGGAACAGGGTGGAGCGGTATTTGTTTTTACAAAACAATTCCTTCAAAACTCCTGCTGATGTTTGTGGCAATATTTTGCGGAATATTTTTTTTATTTATTTTCTTTTTTCTTGTAAAAATTTTATTAAAATTGAGCAAGGACAACACTTTTCACCTTAACGAAACGCTTGATAAAATCGCAGATGTCTATCTTTTTATTCCTGCAAATGAATCGGGCAAAGGGAAAATTCAGATTTCTGTACGCGGCTCGGTACACGAAATTGACGCTCTGACAAAAGGAGAAAGAATCTCCACAGACGAAAAAGTTCGCGTGATTCAAATAATTGGTAATCAAGCAATTTTGGTTTAGAAAATTTAATAAATTGTCAAACATTAAATAATTTCATTTTTATGAGCGGCGGATTATATTCAATGGAAAATAAGGATTTTAATCAAACCCTTGATTTACAAAAAATTAAGCCTTATGGCGACACGATAAACGACGGCAAAACGCAGTTGAGTTTTACCCTGCCTTTGCCTGCAGGCGAGGAAGCGACAGAGGCGGCAAAACAACTGATGCGAAAAATGGGATTCGACAATCCACAAGTGGTGTTTTCACGCGAATTAACAAAGGGTTTTACATTTTTCAACTGTTACGGAATTTGCACACACACAGTTGATTACACCGTTATCAGCGTACCAAAAGTTGAGAGCAACGCGATGGATATGCATCAGTGTGATGAATTTATTCGTGAAAAAATCGGGCGCAAACTTGTAATTATTGGCGCATCGACAGGCACAGACGCGCATACTGTCGGCATTGATGCAATTATGAATATGAAAGGCTATGCAGGGCATTACGGCTTGGAACGTTACGAAATGATTGAGGCTTATAATCTTGGAAGTCAAGTAGATAACGAAGATTTTGTGGCAAAGGCAATTGAACTCAAAGCCGATGCGTTGCTTGTTTCGCAAACTGTTACCCAAAAAGATGTGCATATCAACAATCTTGTAAAACTTGTGGAACTGCTTGAAGCAGAAGGACTTCGCAGTAAAACAATCCTTGTTTGCGGTGGTCCGCGCCTTTCGCACGAACTTGCAAAAGAACTTGGTTACGATGCAGGCTTTGGCGCAAATACTTATGCAGACGAAGTCGCTTCATATATTGCAGAAGAAATTGTTAGAAGAGAGAAAAGACAATAAGTTTTCATAAACATAAATGAAAAAAACTCCAATCGGCATATTTGATTCTGGCTACGGCGGACTGACAATTTTAAATAAAATCCGCAAACATCTGCCGCAATACGATTACGTTTATTTGGGCGACAATGCACGCACGCCATACGGTTCACGCTCATTTGAAATTGTATATCAATACACGCTTCAATGCGTTAAAGCGCTGTTTGCGATGAATTGCAGGCTTGTAATTTTGGCGTGCAACACGGCTTCGGCAAAAGCGCTGCGCACAATTCAGCAACGCGATTTGCCAAAAATTGATGCAACGCGGCGGGTTTTGGGAGTTATCCGCCCGACAATAGAGGCTGTGGGACAAATTACTAAAAATCAACACGTTGGCTTACTTGCCACAAGCGGAACAGTTCAGTCGCAAAGTTATCCTGCTGAAATTCACAAACTTTTTCCTGAAATAAAAATTACTTCTGAGGAGTGCCCGATGTGGGTGCCGCTTATTGAGAACAATGAATTTGAAAATGTTGGCGCAGATTTTTTTATTAAAAAAAATGTAGAAAATCTTTTGAAAAAAGATTCTCAAATAGACACAATAATTCTCGGTTGCACGCATTATCCATTGATACATAAACAAATAGAACATTTTGCGGGCGAAAGAATAAAAGTGTTTTCACAGGGCGAAGTCGTTGCCAAAAGTTTAGCCGATTATTTGAAACGGCATACCGAAATTGAAGAAAGATGCAGCAAAGGCAGTTCGTGCAGTTATTTTACAACAGAATCAAGCGAAAAATTCTGTTCGTCGGCATCAATTTTTTTAAAAGAAAAAATCGCCGCGCAACACTTGGAATTGAAATAATGATGCAAGCGGACGATAGTATGGAATGACAAGCGCTTGAAAACTTGAGCATTGATGTAAAATTTTTAATCTAAAAACAAGAAAAATATAAATTCCATGCTATTATTCACAAGAAAGAATATCCAAATTATGATTGAAAAAATAAATTTACAAAAAGCAGTGGATATTAAAATTTAAAAAAATATAAAATGAAAATCAAAATAAACAAAAAACTAAAATACACATTGATTTTATTACTAATTCTAACAACAGGAACGGTAATAACCTGCAACCATATTATAACAAAAACAAGCGATGAATTTGTTTATAATGATGTAAATACCATTCCGCACAACAAAGTGGGATTGCTTTTGGGAACATCAAAACATCTGAAATCGGGACGCGAAAATATGTATTTTTTTAATCGGATTGAGGCTGTTGTTGAACTGTATAATGCTCAAAAAATAGATTTTATCGTTATTAGCGGTGATAACGGCAAACAGAATTACAACGAGCCGTTGGATATGAAAAATGAATTGATAAAACAAGGAATTCCTGAAAATAAAATTTTTCTTGATTATGCAGGTTTCCGTACTTATGACTCTTTAATCAGAATGGATAAAATTTTTGGACAAAAATCATTTACCATTATTTCGCAAGAATTTCATAACAGACGAGCAGTTTATATTGCCAAGCATTTGAAGTTAAATGCAGCAGGTTTTAATGCAAAAGATGTAGATGCGTATAATGGTTTTAAAACAAAAGTCAGAGAAAAATTTGCACGAGTAAAGGTTTTTATTGATTTTTTAATACATAAAGAACCTAAATTTTTGGGAGAACCAATAGAAATACAATAATAAAATGAAAAGCACAAAAATGTTGTTTTTGATTACTCTTATCGGTGGGTTAATAATATTATTCATAGGCATTTATTTGCAAATTTCAAATCAAATGTCTGAAGGATATTTTTATAGTAAATACAGATATGGAAATAATACGGCTTATTCACAGACAATAAATGGATTTACAGGAATTTGTCTTGGAATTTTTGTTTTATTTTTGTCAATATTTGCCTTTTACAATTATCGGAAAGAGAAAAAGAAATGGAAAGAAATGGAAGAAGACGAACAATGAAAATGTCAGTGTGTAATACGCTGCTTTGATATTAAAAATATTTGTGCCTAACAACTAACAACATAATTTAACATATAAAAATCCTCAAACTTATAAATATTTACAAGTTTGAGGATTTTTATCTACCTTTTCTTTGCAACCTAAAAAACAATTTGTTGTTGCGAGAGATTTCAATTTTCTTATTGCGCGGGCTGCGGTTGAGCAGGCGTTTCCGGTGTTTCACCAAAATTTGGTTGCGCTGTTGCACCCGGAGTTTGTTGAATTTGACGGTTAAGTTCTTGCTGCATAACCTGATTGTTGTTGTTTTTCGCATCATCTGTCGAACGATGAATGCCCGCTGCAACGATGGAGAAAAGTACAATCGCGCCGACAAGCGACCACGTTGCTTTTTCGATAAAATCGGTGGTTTTGCGAACGCCAAGAATCTGGTTCGACGACTGAAAACCTGAAGCCAAGCCGCCTCCTTTTGAGTTTTGAACCAAAACGGCAAGTACGAGAATGATTGCCAAAATTACAATTAATATTGTGAGTGGAAGAAACATAACTTATTAATTATTAGATATTTGTATAATTTTTTCTAAAAAACGAATTTGGGCTGCAAAGTAAATACTTTTTTTTGGAATATTCAAATTTATTTCATATAAAATTGCAAGTGCATCGGAATATTTTTTTTCTGCAATCAAATTTTTCACTTCATTTTCCTTTTTTTGCCAATATAAATCATCTTTAATTTGTTGAATTTCAACAGTTTGAGTGTTTTGTGCGGTTTTTGATTTATGTGTTGAAAATTCCTGACGCGCCGATTTTAATTTTTCAGCCAAAGTGCGCAACGACTGGCGAGTATCGCCGCCTGAACGTTCAATTTTTTCCAGCATATCAAAATATTCTCCTGATGATTGTGTTTTTACTTGATTATCAACAGTTTGATTGAGTTTTTCAGGATAAAGAAAAAAATAAAACCAGCGGCGATCGGATACATAAAGCGCGGTTTGACGCGCCACAAGCGGACAATCTACGCTTTCCGATTTTTTCAAAGCACGCGCAAGCAACACCCGCGCCGAAACCTCAAACGGAAATGTTTCGAGCATTGCACGTAAATCTGAAATATGCGTATCATTCACATTTTCAGGAGTTTTAAGCAACGATATATACTCTTTTCGTGTCAAAAAAAAA
>WRGS01000092.1 GCA_009787075.1 Paludibacter sp. | reverse complement strand
TTTTTTTTGTGAAATGTAACGTACAGAAAAAACAATGTAACGTACAGAAAAACATTTGGCTTTTTTGTATGTTGCATTTTAAATTATTGCTTTTAACTTTGCATTACAAAATTTGTAAAAAAATGCTTTTTATAAATAAAAATATATAATTTAATTTTTAATGCCTGATGAAGAACAAATTTATTAACAAAACAAAAGGAATACTATTCCTTTTTCTGATGTTTCCAGTATTGGCATTGGCGCAAAATATAACCGTAAGCGGTATAGTTAGCGACAAGAGCGGTGAACCTTTAACCGGCGTAACTGTTGCGGTTGCAGGAACTTCCACAGCGACAATGACCGACATCGACGGTGCTTATTCAATCAATGCGCCGCGCAATGGGAAATTAGTGTTTTCGTTTGTTGGGTACACCCAACAAACCATTGATGTCAATGGTCGAAATGTTATTAACGTAACATTGGCGGACGACCAGATTATGCTTAACGAAGTGGTAGCCATAGGTTACGGCACTGCAAAGCGCAGCGACCTCACAGGGTCTGTTGCTTCTGTAAACAGCGACGTAATTACAAAATCTGTGCCTGTTACCATCGACCAGGCTTTGCAGGGACGCGCGGCAGGCGTGCAGATTACACAAAGTTCGGGTATGCCGGGTGCGGCATCTTCGGTGCGTGTGCGCGGTATCAGTTCAATTAACTCGTCTAACGAACCGATTTACGTTATAGATGGAGTTATTATGACGCAGGACAATAGTAATATGAATTCAAATGTACTGTCGTCTATCAACCCTTCGGACATTGTTTCGATTGATATTTTAAAAGACGCTTCGGCAACCGCTATTTATGGCTCGCGTGCATCTAACGGTGTAATTATCATTACCACGCGGCGCGGTGAAGCAGGTCATTCGCTTATCAATTTTAATTCCTATCTGGGCTGGCAGCAAATTCCGAAATATTTGGAAGTGTTGAATTTGCGTCAATATGCAGAACATCGTAATGCGATGGTTGCAGCAGGGAATTCCAATGTCAGAAGAAACAATAACTTTGTACGCCCCGATTTGCTTGGCGAAGGCACAAATTGGCAAAAAGAACTGTTTAAAACTGCTCCTATGCAAAATTACAATTTATCGTTTTCGGGCGGAGCAAAAGATATTACCTATAATCTTTCGGCTGCCTACCTTGATCAAAACGGTATTGCAGAAGGCTCAGGCTTTAAACGTTTTAATTTGACAGGAAATTTTGATGCGCATGTTAAGCCATGGGCAACAGTAGGAACAAATTTAGCATTTTCAAATACATTTCAAAATTTGACGATTTCAGACGGGTCGTTGATTAACGTTGCCTTGCGTTCTACGCCTGATGTGCCTGTGCGTAATGCCGACGGCTCATTTGCCGCCACCGAAGAGCAATTTATGCCGACTAATCCTGTTGCTATGGCTTTGTTGAGAAAAAACGATATTGAAACATTTGGAATTAGAGGTACTACATACGCAGAGTTTGCTGCAGGTGGAGTTTTAGATGGTTTGAAATACAGATTTGAGGTTGGGATTGATTATAATTTGAATCAGCATAGCCAATTTTTACCTACTTATACTTTGTCGCAAACACAATTAAATATTGACAATCAGTCGGATAAATCAAAGCAGTTTAATAAATACTGGACTTACCGCAATATTTTGACTTACGATAAACAATTTGCCGATATTCACCATATTATCGCAATGCTGGGGCAGGAATATCAACAATCGCGTTGGGACTTTCTTTCAGGAATGCGCAAAGGTTTTCCTACAAATACTGCAACCGATTTAAATGTGGGAGACGGAACTACAGCTGGAAACAATGGTTATTCAGGAGTTAATGCAATTCTTTCTCAATTCGGACGTTTGTTCTATTCATTGCAAGATATTTATATGCTTACGGCAACGATACGCCATGACGGAAGTTCTAAATTTGCTCCTGAAAACCGATGGGGTTGGTTTCCGTCAGCTGCATTTGCATGGCGGGTTTCCGAATATAAATTTCTTAAAGATAATAATGTGCTTAGCAATTTGAAATTCCGTATTGGTTGGGGTTTGGTCGGCAATCAGGGTATCCCTGATGACAATGCTTGGTATGCTATTTATTCTCCTGTAACAACCACTTACGGAACAGGTCTTTATCCTGCAAATACTCCCAACCCGAATCTGACTTGGGAAACAACTTCATCTACAAATATAGGAATGGATTTAGGGTTTTTAAGAAACAGAATTGGGCTGATAATTGACTGGTATAATCGTAAAACCGATAATTTATTGTTGCAGTCATCTTTACCGAACTTTGTTGGAACAAGTGATTTAAGCCCTCAATCGGCGGGGGCAAGCGGTTTGCCATGGGTTAATCTCGGCTCGCTGCAAAACAGAGGTATTGAATTAACATTAAATACTCAAAATATTGTCGGCAAAAATTTCCAGTGGAACACTAATATTGTTTTTTCGAGCAATAGAAACAAAGTGTTGAAACTTAACACAGCAACAGGAGTTTATTATGGTACTACTTCAGACAATATCTATGGCGGCGGGTCAACTGTTACCTCGCGTACTGTTGTAGGCGAACCTATAGGTTCATTTTACGGTTATCAAGTAATTGGACGTTTTGAGAAAGCGACTGATTTTTATATGATAAACAAAGATGGGCAAGTAGTTCGTACACCTGTAATGCAGGATGCTCAAAAGAATTTATTGCCTATTGCAGAAAACGGAATTTGGATTGGCGATTATATTTATAAAGACGTGAATGGCGATGGTGTTATAAACAGCGATGACCGCGTGGTTATAGGCAATCCTCAACCGAAATTTATTTTTGGATTTGGTAATACGTTTACATATAAAAATTTTGATATAACAATCTTTTTCAACGGCTCTTATGGAAACGATGTAGTTAATTACGCACGCAGATATTTGAGCAACCCGTACAGAAACATTTCAAATCTTTTCACAGAGGCTTTGAATTATGCTCAAGTGGGATTTATAGACCCTGCCGGTCCTAAAGATTACCGCAATATGCAAATCACAGGCGGCGACCCTCACGCGCCTCGCATGCCTATAGCAACTGCAACTTCTGACTATGATTTTGCATTTAGCGACCGCTTTATAGAAGACGGCTCATATATCCGCCTGCAAAATATTTCAATAGGCTATTCGTTGCCGCAATCGTGGCTGCACAAAACAGGAATTTCGCAACTGAAATTCTATGCCAATTTGCAAAATATTTATACTTGGACAAAATACAGCGGCTACGACCCCGAAGTTGGCAGCAATGGAATTGACAACGGACGGTATCCGTCTCCGCGTATTTATACGGTAGGTGTTAATTTAACTTTTTAAAAATTTACTAAAATGAAGACAAAAAAAATAATATTAAGTTCATTGATTGTAATGGCGTTTGCATTTACTGCCTGTACGCTTGATTTTCAGCCTCAAAATGTGATTAAGGGGTCAGATGTTACAGCAGATAATTTCGATGCAATGGTAGCGCCTATGTATAATCTTTATTGGTTTGACTTTAACGATAAGTTTTATTTCGGATTTGGCGATGGAATGGCTTATAATGTTTTAGCGCCGGGCACATCTTTTATCAATTCGTTTAACAGTTTATCTGTTACAGGCTTGTCAGATGGACTTCAGCAAGCGTGGAATGCCTTGTATATAGTAGTTCAACAATCGAACAAGGTAATGAAAGATATAAAAGCGAATTCATCGGTGTCTGACGAAGTAAAAATTCCATATTTAGCCGAAGGGCGTTTTATGCGCGGACTTGCTTATTGGCATTTGGTTTCGCTTTGGGGAAATGTTATTATTTCGGAAGACCCAGGCAAACTTGTTGAAAATCCACTTGTAAATTTGAACACGCAGAAAGATGCTTACGAATTTGCAATACGCGATATGGAATATGCCGCTAAATATTTGCCTGAAACATCGAAAGCCGTAGGGCGTGTAAACCGTTATGTTGCATTCGGCATGCTGTCGCGCTTTTATTTGGCATATTCGGGTTTTGTCGCTTCCAATTTCGGACAGAATCCTAATTGCGGCACTCGCGACCAACAATATGTTGAATTGGCAAAAAAAGCCGCCGAAAAAGTAATAAACAGCAATCGGTATCAATTAATGGCAAATTATCCTGATTTATTCAAAGTTGAGAATAACAATAATTCCGAATCGCTTTTTGCTTTCCAATGGGTGCCTGGCTCTTCTGCTCAGGTAGGTTGGGGAGTTACAAATTCGCAACAAAGATTTTTGGCTCTCAGTTCTGAAATTACAGGCGGAGATGCGTGGGGTGATTATACAATCTGTCCGTACAATATGATTAGCGAATA
>WRGS01000091.1 GCA_009787075.1 Paludibacter sp. | reverse complement strand
TTTTTATCGAAGAGGTCGCAAACCAGTGAGTAGGTTTCGATTAATTTAAGTTGCATTTCGTTTGACATAATAGGTAATTGTTGATTTTTTAGACCTATAAATTACTAAAAATCAACGATATATGCAACTTTTTAAAATATTTTTAACTATAAAATTAAATAAAAAAACGGACTTTTTTAACCCGTGATTCGCATAATTAATAAAAACATATTGGTTGCATTATGTTATTCTGTTTGTATAACTATAGTTTATGAGTTGCTTTTATTGTTCATTTTAAAACAACAATTTGCTAAAAGGAAGATTGCGACATATAAGTTGTATGACAACTGTTTAGAGATAATTAACAGTAACTGAATTTCCCGCATTTTTGAATATAAAAACATAAAAAGTGTTGAAACAAAAGACATAATAGTTTTGTTTTTTAAAAAAAACACTTTTGCAATAATTGCAAAACGGCAATTAAATACAGAACAAATAGAAATATTTAACAGGATTTTAAGTAGAAATAAAAGATAAATATAATAATGGCACTTCAGACAACTATTGGAAATTTGCAATGATGGAAAGTCCAATTGTTTCCACAAGAATTTCGCAAAATATTGCGATTAATTTTGTACTTTTGCAAAAAATATAAATTCAATGGGAAATAAAGCAATAGATAAATCTACGAGCGACAAAATAAGTTTTATGACTTATATTGTACCTGAGTTTGCAGCAGCATATACAATGAATACTCAAAAAGCGTATTTTTACCTAAAAAAATATGGTGCGTGGGATTTTCTTAACGAACATTGGTGGGCGTTGCATACTGATAATGGGCTTTACACACTTGACGATTTATATAAAGTCTGCCACGAAAACGGAGGTTTAAGATGAATGTTTATCATGGAAGTTATACGATTATTGAGGAAATAGACCTTTCAAAATCAATTCCCAACAAAGATTTTGGAAAAGGATTTTATGTAACCAAATTTCACCAACATGCTGAAAGGCTGGCATAAAACATAAAGCAGGTCATACAAATTAGATAAATAATTTTAAAAAAATATATGGAAAATCAAGGAAAAATAAAAAAACTGATAGACAAACGGACGCAGGCGCGTCTTGGTGGTGGTCAGAAACGCATTGATTCTCAACATGCTAAGGGTAAATTCACAGCCCGCGAACGCATCAATATGCTGCTTGACGAAGGCAGTTTTGAAGAACTTGATATGTTTGTAACTCACCGTTGCGTGAATTTCGGAATGGAAAAGGAAACCTATCTTGGAGACGGCGTGGTAACAGGTTTTGGAACTATCGACGGACGCGTGGTGTATGTTTTTGCACAGGATTTTACGGTAATCGGCGGTTCGTTGAGCGAAACGATGTCGCAAAAAATCTGCAAAGTGATGGATATGGCGATGAGAATGGGCGCGCCCGTTATCGGCATCAACGATTCCGGCGGCGCACGCATTCAGGAAGGCGCAGATGCGCTTGCTGGTTATTCCGAAATTTTTGAGCGGAATATTCTTGCCTCTGGCGTTGTGCCTCAAATTTCACTTATTCTTGGTCCGTGCGCAGGCGGCGCGGTGTATTCGCCCGCTCTGACGGATTTCATTATGATGAGCGAACAAAACGCTTATATGTATATCACAGGACCAAAAGTTGTGAAATCGGTTACAAACGAAGATGTTACAGACGCTCAACTTGGCGGCGCAAATATGCACTCGCGCAAATCGGGCGTTGTGCATTTCAAAGGCGAAACCGAAGAAGAAGTGCTGCAACTGACGCGCACGCTGATTTCGTACATTCCGCAAAATAATATGGAAGAGCCGCCTGTGGTTGAATGCAATGACCCGATTAATCGCCTTGACGATACCCTGAATACACTTGTTCCCGACAATCCGAACAAGCCTTATGATATGAAAGATGTTATTAAAGGTATTGTTGATAATGGTGAATTTCTTGAAGTACAACCGCTTTACGCTCAAAATATTATTTGCTGTTTTGCGCGTTTCAACGGTAAATCTACAGGCATTATAGCCAATCAACCAAAATTCCTTGCAGGCGTTTTGGATTGCGATGCTTCGCGCAAAGCCGCTCGTTTTGTGCGCTTTTGCGATGCTTTCAACATTCCTGTTCTTACTTTGGTTGATGTTCCCGGATTTTTGCCCGGTACAGGTCAGGAATATTCAGGAATTATCGTTCATGGCGCAAAATTGATGTTTGCTTACGGCGAGGCGACAGTTCCCAAAGTTACTGTAACAATTCGCAAATCGTATGGCGGAGCGCATATTGTAATGAGTTGCAAACAGTTGCGTGGCGACTTGAATTATGCTTGGCCTAATTCCGAAATTGCTGTTATGGGAGCATCGGGCGCGGTGGCGGTGCTTGAAGGAAAAAATATTGCAAAAATTGAAAACGCGGACGAAAAAGCCGAATATATTTTGGAAAAAGAAACCGAATATAAGGATAAATTTTCAAATCCCTATGCTGCTGCTGCGCGTGGATATATTGACGATGTGATTGAGCCGCGAAACACACGTTTTCGCGTTATTCGAGCCTTCGAAATGCTTTCAACAAAACGGTTAAATAATCCGTTGAAAAAACACGATAATATTCCATTGTAATTTACTGTTTTATTGTTAATCGGCATAATATTTACAAAATGCTGATTTTCAAATAGTTTATAGTAAATAAAAAGGAGGTTTTTTATGTTTAATAAAAAAAAGAATAATATCGGAAATATTGGTGGCAATGATAATAACGATGTTGCAGCCATTGCAAGCACATTGAACGCTATCAGAGGCAATGGAGATTTTGCAGCAATCGCAGCAACAATTATGCAGTTTTTGGGCGTAGCGCACGATGTCGAAAGCAATATTTTGACAATTTGCCGAGCGCGTCCCGCCTTTGAAACTCAGTGGAACGCAAAATATTTGGGTTTCAATAAATTAATAAAATAAAAAAATAAATAAATCATATTTGTATGGAAAAATTCAAATTTCAAATTGACGGAAAACCGTATGAAACAGAAGTGCTTTCAACCGAAGGCAACATAGTTGAAATGACTGTAAATGGAAAGAAATATTCCGTAGAACTCGAAGAAGAAGTAGCTGCGCCTGTTGTTGCTGCAAAGCCTGCTGCTAAGCAAGCGCCTGCTGCCGCTCCTGCGCCAAAAGCCGCTGCTGCTGCACCTGCAAGCGGAAATGTTACTACTGTAAAATCGCCGCTGCCCGGAAGTATTGTGAAAATTGTTGCACAGGAAGGCGCGGCGGTAAAGGAAGGAGACGTTTTGTTGGTTATGGAATCAATGAAAATGGAAAACAACATCACCGCCGAATTTGCAGGTACAGTGCGTAAAATCCACGTAGCTGTAAGTCAGGCAGTTATGCAGGACGACCCGCTGGTTGATATAGGATAATTTCTTGAAAACAACAATGGTACAATGTAAGGGTGAAAATTTTCACCCTTGCTTTGTTTTGTGCAATTTTAAACCATAAAGCAAAGTTTCAAGGCAGAGACAGATTATTAAAAAAATAGCAGGTGTTTGCCTGCTATTTTAAAGTTGCTTACCATTGTTGATAAAACAGTGTTGAATCAATCGGTGTTGTATCAATTGAATCAGTTGGATCTGTATAAGGCGTATAACAGGGATAATGAATTTTCAGTGTTTTGGTTTTACTTGGCTGCGTTGCGCCATTTGTGTAAAAATCTATCCGAATTTCATCATTAATGTCATTATAGGGGAAAAAACCAATCCATAAATGACTCAATATTCCGCTTTGAATTACTTCAAAAGCCACATTGTTAGATGTAGATGTGATTACTTTCCAATTTTCAGCAGGGTAAATATAACAAAACCACAAAGAATGTTCGCTGCTTAAAACTACTTTTAATTTATTTCCCGCTGAAATATGGGCATCCATAGCGTAAAATAATTGATAACAATCGGGGGTACGCCCTTCAATTTCCGTAACATTATCTGCAAGAATATTCAAATTGCAGACGGGAATAACAGCGGGCTCAGCAGGCGGAGTATTACCTGTAGTATCCTCTGGATTGTCATACACGCTTGCAGAAATGTAACTTATGCTACCATCATATACTTTCTCGTCTTCGGTTTGCGGCTCTTCTTTTTTGCTGTTGCACGAAAAGCACACGAACAAACCAACAAATCCTAAAATTAAAATTTTCCTGTTCATATTATTAAATTTTTAAAAGTTAAACTTATCTTATTTCATTTTGAGTTATGTTTATACTTTTATTTATTTGCGCAAATGCAGACAGATAAATACAAAACATTACTGTCAATGCAACGATTTTTCTGGTATTCATAATATTGTTCTTCTTATTTTATTATTAAT
>WRGS01000090.1 GCA_009787075.1 Paludibacter sp. | reverse complement strand
TTAAGATTTGCAAAGATAGCATTTTTTTTTGACAATTCAAATATCTATTTTTCCGATTACGTACGCACTGTCCTGCCATTGCTGCTAACTCATAAATACACGCAAAAATACAATTTCTTTTTGAATTCACAAAATTTTCTACTTTTTTGTCCGCAATTAATCTGTATTTTTTTATCAAAATTTATTTTTTTTGAAAAATATGTAAATTTTATTACTTTTGCAAATTGAATTTTTACTAACTTATGAAACGTATTTTAATATTTATTTTGACAATTATTGCGGCGGCAGTTATGCTTACCAACTGCTCGTCGCCGCAAAGTTTGTATAAAAACGGAAATTATTATCAGGCGGTTATTGCTGCTGTGAAAAAACTTCGTTCCAAGCCCGATAACATTCCTGCACAGGAAGTTTTGACGCAGGCATATCCTTATGCACAAGATATTGCTTTGCGAGTTATTAATAATAAAAATGCGGAAACAACCAATCCAAACCGTCATTACGCTATTGTTGAGCAATACGAAAATCTGAACGCTTTGGCAAGCGAAATTTATCGCAGCCCTGCGGCTATGCAAATTGTAACGCCGCGCGAATATATTGGCGAGTTGCAGGCGGCAAAGGAGGCTGGCGCAGAAGAATTTTATCAGTTAGGAATCAATGCTTTGCGTACACGCGATGTGCTGCAGGCACGTTTGGCGTTGGATTATTTCAAAAAAACGCAGGATTTTGTACCGAATTATAAAGACGTGGCGCAGCGCAATGAGCAGGCGGTTTTTTATTCCACTTTGCGCGTGATTGTACAACGACCGCTCACAAATCGCTCTTATCAACTTTCGGCTGATTTCTTTTTTGATAATCTTATAACAGAATTGCGCCGACGCGGCAGCAGCCGACTTGTAGCGTTTTACAGCGAAGAAGAGGCAAAACTTGCCAATATTGCCGAGCCGCATCAAATTGTAACGCTTGATTTTCTTGATTTTACTGTTGGCAATGCGCGTGAAATGTATAGCGAAGTAGATTGTATCCGCGATAGCGTTCACGTTGCCGATGCTTACGACAGAGAAGGCAACAAAATTCCCGCTTATGCCACAGTTAAGGCGAGGCTGCGGACTTATCGGCTCGAATTGCTTTCGCAGGGAGTTTTAAATGCGCTTGTTTCCGATGCAGCAACGAAAAAACCGCTCACCCAACAAAAATTTGCGGGGCAATATATATGGACATCTGAATGGGCAACTTTTACAGGTGACGACCGCGCTCTGAACAGTAATCAGCAACGCCTTGTGATGCGTCAGCGTGAAGTGCCACCTCCTCCGCAGGATTTATTTGTCGAATTTACAAAACCGATTTTTACACAAACTGTAAATTTCTTAATTAATTATTACTCAAAATATTAAATGACTAACGAAAAAATTATAATAGGCATTACCTCTGGCGATTTTAATGGAATTGGCTACGAAGTAATTCTCAAAACCCTTACCGACAGCCGTGTTTATGAACATTTTACGCCTGTAATTTACGGCTTGGCGCGTGCGGTTTCTTACTATAAAAAAGGAATTGAGGCGCAAATGAGTTTAAATGTTGTGGCAACTGCCAACGAAATATCCCACAAGCGAATTAATGTGATAAATTGCGTTGATGAGGAGGTAAAAATTGAGCCGGGAGTTTCCAATCCTGTTGCAGGCGATTTTGCTTTTCGCTCGCTTGAACGCGCTACCGAAGATTTGAAAAACGGACTTATTCACGCGCTTGTTACCGCGCCGATTAATAAGGAAAATATTCAGAGTGAAAAATTCCGCTTTTCAGGACATACCGAATATCTTGCGCAAAAGTTTGACAATGCAGGAAAAACGCTTATGCTATTGATTGCCAATGAATTGCGCGTTGCAGTGGCAACGGGGCATATTCCTTTGCGCCAAGTTGCCGACAAACTTTCAAGTGATTTTATTTTAAAGAAAATTAATGTTTTAAATAATTCGCTTATTCAGGATTTCAGAGTTATAAAACCGCGAATTGCTGTTCTGGGACTTAATCCGCACGCAAGCGACAATGGCGTGATTGGAACAGAGGAACGCGATGTAATTATTCCTGCAATTAAAACTGCTGAAAAACAGGGAATTTTATGTTTCGGACCATTTGCAGCAGACGGATTTTTCGGAACGGAAAATTATAAAAAATATGATGCAGTTTTAGCAATGTATCACGACCAGGGTTTAATTCCATTCAAAACTCTTGCAATGCAAAACGGCGTGAATTATACAGCGGGGTTGTCAGTTGTGCGCACTTCGCCCGCTCACGGTACTGCCTACGACATTGCAGGTAAAAATTCTGCTGATGAAAACTCATTTCGGCAGGCATTGCTCACAGCATTTGATGTTTTCAACAACAGAAAATGGTACAGTGAAATTTCCAAAAACCCGCTAAAATCGGAAGTAAAAATAGAGCGCGGCGGAAATATTGAATAAAAAAAGGCGGCATTGCCGCCTTTTTTTATTTATTTACTCTGAATTTTTGATTTCCATTTTTCAGAAAATCAACAATTTGCTGTGCTGCGGCTATTCCTGCGTTGATATTTGCTTCCGCTGTTTGCGCTCCCATTTTCTTTGGCGTGGAAAAATATCTGTCTGCAAATTTTTCCTGCATTTGAGCATGATTGGCGGGCATAATATCGGTAATATACTTACAATCTGTGCGTTCTGTAAGAAAATCAATCATTTCCTGCTCATTAATCACTTCCTTGCGGGCAGTATTAACCAAAATTCCGCCTTTGGGCAATCGGTTGAGCAATTGATAGTTAATCGAATTTTTGGTTTCGGCGGTTGCAGGAATATGTAATGAAACAACATTACATACCGCGTAAAGTTCTTCTACTGAACCAACTGCTTTAACTCCTTCTTTTTCAATATCTTCGGCTTTGATAAATGGGTCGTAAGCGTAAATTTCCATTCCAAATCCGCGTGCAATCCGCGCCACATTACGCCCTACATTGCCGTAAGCGTGAATTCCCAAACGTTTGTCTTTGAGTTCGGTACCTGAAGAGCCGTTGAAAAAATTGCGTACCGCATACACCAAAAGCCCGAAAACGAGTTCGGCAACAGCGTTGGAATTTTGTCCGGGCGTGTTCATCACGCAAACGCCCGCAGCAGTGGCAGCATCAAGGTCAATGTTGTCGAAACCTGCGCCTGCCCGCACAACAATTTTCAGATTTTTTGCTGCGGCAATTACTTCACTGTCAATAATATCGCTGCGCACAATCAGCGCATCAACATCGGCAACGGCATCAAGAAGTTGCTGTTTTTCGGTGTATTTTTCCAAAAGCGCAAGTTCATAACCTGCATTTTCAATTTCTTTACCAATACCATCTACAGCAATCTTTGCAAATGGTTTATCGGTTGCTACTAAAATTTTTGTCATATTTATTATTACAAATACAAAAAGTTATTATTTTTTTTAGAATTTTATGTCTTTAGTAGTATCAAAAGTTTAAATTATATAAAATAACGATTGGTTTTCAAATACATATCATTTTATTGACATATAATTGTATTAGAGTTTATATTTTTAATCCGCAATTGATATTTATACAAAAATACGGTTATTGTTTTAAAAATGGATACTATTCTATTGGAAATTAAGTTTTTTTAAACAATTAACACTTTTTTTATTAAAAAAAAATGTTAATTTTGCGGTTTGAAAAATTTAAACATAAAACAATGAAAAAATTAATTTTTTTAATGTTCATTTGCATTGCCTTTACTGTGAAATGTTTGGCGCAAAATGCTGAAAATGACACAGTTACAACTTACAACAATTATTCTTTGTTTTCAGATTCAGTTATTGCTTTTGGAAAAAATTATTTAAGCGTGCCTTATCGTTCAGGTGGAATGAGTGCAAACGGTTTCGATTGTTCGGGTTTTACATCTTTTGTTTATAAAAATTTTGGCTATCAACTTGCACGCACATCCGACGGACAGGCGCAGCAGGTGAATAAAATAAAAAAAGATGATTTGCAACGCGGCGATTTGGTGTTTTTCAATGGACGCAAACGCGGCGCACGCATTGGGCACGTAGGAATGATTACCGATGTGAAAACGGACGGCTCTTTCGATTTTATTCACGCTTCGGTAAAAGGAGTTAGGATTACAAATTCCGAGCAGAATTATTACAAACAGCGTTATATGGGTGCAGGGCGTGTTTTTGCTGATGCAAATCAACTTTCAAAACGCCAAAAACCTGATAAAAAAACAGAAAAACAAAAAAATGAAACAGAAGCAACTGAAATTAAAACCGAAACTGAAACCAAAGTTGTAACACAAGAGATTGCAGAAATAAAAGAACTTG
>WRGS01000089.1 GCA_009787075.1 Paludibacter sp. | reverse complement strand
TAATAATTTTTCCTGAATCTGATTTGGCGGCATGCCGCCAAATCAGATTGTTTTACTCATTAAAGTTGCATTTGTTAGTTGAAGTTAAGGGATTACCATTATTTTTATTCGGACAAAAACCTTGTAAATGATGCTTTCATTCCTAATAAAACAGTAATTTTATTAATCAAATAAAGACTTTAGAAATTAGAACACCCCGCAGCATTTTTACAAGTGTTGTGGGGTATTGTCTTTTTTTATTTAAATCTCTTGTAATTTCACATCTTTATTGTTAATTTATATTAAATTCAACGCCACAACCGATTTTTATATTAAACTTTGTTAAATTATAGTACTATGTTTTGCATAATATAAATTAAATAACTTATCTTTGCAGTGCAAAAATAAATGAAGAATAAATAATTTAAAAAAATGGAAAAAATAAATAACGATAATGCAAAATCGCAAATGCGAAAAGGAATGCTTGAATATTGTATTTTATTGATAATCAAGGATAAACCTGCTTATGCGCCTGATATTATTCGAGCGTTGAAAGAGGCAAAACTGATTGTTGTAGAAGGAACAATTTATCCTCTGCTTATGCGGCTGAAAAACCTGAAAATGCTTTCATATCAATGGGTTGAGGTTGAATCGGCGCAAGGTCCGCCGCGAAAATATTACCAACTTACCGAAATCGGACATCAATTTCTCGCCGAACTCGAAACTGCGTGGGAAGAAATAAATCAGGCAATAAATACTTTAAAATCAACTTATTAATTTAAAAATAAAATAATTCATATTTAAAATTTTATAAAAATGAAAAAGACACTGACAATTAATCTAAATGGAAGGGTTTTCAACATCGACGAAGATGCTTATGTTTTGTTGGATAATTATTTGGAAAATCTGAAAACGTATTTTTCAAAATTGGACGGCGGCAACGAAATTATGAATGATTTCGAGGCGCGGATAAGCGAAATTTTCAGCGGAAAACTCGCACAGGGATACAATGTGATTAACATTGATGATGTTGAACAAACAATCGCGCAAATGGGACGTCCGTCCGATTTTGACGAAAATCAGGAAAAAGAATCTGCATTTGAGCAGTTTGCTGCAAATCAAAACAGCAGCAATAACGCTGAAAATGCCAATGCAAAGCAGAAAAAACAATTTTTCCGCGACCCGCAAAATAAAATACTCGGCGGAGTTTGTTCGGGAGTTGCAGCATTTTTCGGCTGGGAAGCAACTTGGGTACGTTTGGCTGTCGCACTGATGTTTTTCTGCTCAATTCCATTTTTTTCATGGATTTTGACGCCCGGATGGCTAATCATTTTATACGTAATACTTTGGGTAATCGTTCCTGAGGCAAAAACTGCTGAACAGCGTTTGAAAATGACAGGCGAGGATGTAACAGTCGAAAATATTGGAAAAACAGTTGCAGCACAAACAAACAACGCTGTAAATCAAGCACAAAACAATGGTTGTGCAAGCGCTTTTCTGAAAATTTGTCTGATATTATTTGGAATATTTATCGGATTTCCAATTTTGTTTGCACTCGTAATTGTGGTTATTGTACTGATTGCCACACTTTTAGGTGTAAGCACAGGAATTCTCGGCAGCTTAATTCCCTGGACAAACGAAACTTTTATGTTTGTTCAACATCCTGCTATTGCAACCATTGGATTTTGCCTGTTAATCGGCATTCCGTGCGTGGCTTTGCTTTATTGGATTTGTCAAAAAATATTTCATTGGGGAAAAATCCATAAATCAATAAAAATAATCACTTTGGTTGTGTGGCTTGCTTCGGTTGTAATGTTGTCGGTTGCAGGCTGGAATGTGGACTGGCGGCAATTAAAAAATCAAAATGGAAATATTGGATGGGGAAATTTTCAAATCAACAAACACAATATTGACGGAGACGGCAATATTGTTGAACGGACATATAATTTTTCCCAAAATATAAATAAAATTAATGTTCAAAGTAAATTAAACATTGATTTACAAATAGATAGCATAAAGAGCAATGTCGCAGAATTTGCAATTCAAACAGATTCAAATATCATCGATTTTGTTGAAATAAATGTTAAGGGAAACACTCTTATGCTTAACCCCAAACGGCATTATAATCTTATTCCTTCTGCACCAATAATTATCAAGATGAAAACCAACGAATTAAGCAATATTGAATTGAATGGCGCATCAACTTTAAGTATTTCTAATGCATTTAATATTAATAATTTAGATATTGAAGTAAGTGGCGCAAGCAATTTGAAAATTGCTAACATTGAGGCAGACAAGATTGAATGTGAAATCAGCGGCGCATCTGAAGCGTCTTTTACAGGCACGGCAAAAATTCTAAAAGCCGAAGCCAGCGGCGCATCTTCGATTTTTGCAGATAAACTTACCGCCGAAAACGTTGAAGCAGAGGCTTCGGGTGCATCTACAATCAATTGTTTTGCTGTTAATTCGCTTTCTGCTGAGGCAACGGGCGCAAGTTCGGTAAATTATTACGGAACGCCAAAAACGATTTCAAAAGATGCTTCGGGTGCAGGACGGATAAATCAAAAGTAATTTTATTATTTATTTTTAACAAACATTATTTAACCTGAGTTATGGATAAGAAATAGCCCATCAGGGCAATATATGAATAACCGTATGTGAAACGCAGCGGAACTTATGGTAAAAAACGCAAAGTAAGAGCGGAAAATTTTCCACCCTTACTTTTTTTTTCGCATTTTATTTTTTCTTTCGGCATATCTTGAAAACTCGCTGAACGCCTTATCGTAACTCTTACCGTAATGGTCTATCATATACTGTATCAGTTTGGGCTGAATGATTTGAGTGAATACTGTTTTTGCTTTCATTATATTATCTTATAGTATTTAATTTCGACCACTGCGCTGTTCCCCGCTTGCACACAATGTCCCAGCGGCTTGGCGCAGTGGCGGCTTACACTGAACTGCCTGCGGGCTACTGCCGCCATTTCGCAAAACCGCTTGTTAGAGGCAGTGCATTTTATTCATCGTTCACTATTGTAACAGAGGCGAAAGTTCTTTTCAATCCTTTTTGATACTTTACCGCTGGATAACCGAAAATCACAAAAACACCTTCCTTGCTTGGATATTTAATTTTGTATTTTTCACGAAATTTCTTTGCCTTTCCTCCATATTGAATAAATGGGTGTATAGCACCAAGCATACAAGTTCCCAATCCCAGCGATTCGGCTGCATACATTGCAGTAGTGGCAGCAACTATCGGGTCGGCAGGGTCGGTGTACGGCGAGCCGTAGAAATAGATTGCCAATGGTGCGTCGTAATTTATCAAATTGTTGCCCTTTTCCATTCCGCCAATATAAGCGTCGATAGCGGGACGGATAAATTTGCAAAAAGTTTCGTAGTTGGCTTTTCCCAAAAATGGGCGCATAAGTGTTAGAAACCATTTGGAAACAAACCACTTCGTATCTTTGAGATACACACAAAAATCTTTGGCGAACTTTCGATTTTTTTCTTTCGTATCGAAAACAAGGAGATTTACATCTGACGGCGGATAACCCATAGGCGCAGTTTTTGCCGCTTCAAGTATTCTTTCGACAATTTCAGTTTCAACTTTCTTATCGGTAAATTCACGAATACTTCTTCGTCTTTGAAGTAAAGCCAATAATTTTTGGTAATTTGCTGTGTTTTCTGTTGGAGGCAAATCAAATATGTCGTCAGGCGATAGTGTTCTGCCGTGAATTGTTATTGCATTGTTTGGGCAGACAGCCATACAATGTCCGCAAGCAATACAACCGAAAAATGGTGTTTCGCTAACTTTCACTTTTTCGTTTGTCAATGTCAATCCGAAATCTTTGCAAACTTCGACACATTTTCCGCAACCACAACATTTTTCTATATTAATTGTGATTTTGGCGCACTCTTTTGTTCTTGTTGTTGGAATTGCCATTTTATAATTGTTGTGTTATTTCCTTAAAGCTTTTTAGTTATGATTGCCGGTATCAAGTAAATCAGCACACATAAAAATAAAATTACCCCCAATGCTATTGAGCCGCCGGGAAATGCAAACTCTCCAACTAATCTTGCAAGCCAAAATAATGCGAAGACAAACAGCAAAGCCTTGCCTAATGCTAAATTTAAAATCTCTCTACAATAAAAAAGCATAACAAATCCAAATGCCAATAAAAAAACTACTATTCCAATATTTAGCATTTGCATTATATTACTGTTCATTTCAGTTAATTTGATTAGTTCGCTTTTCCAATCAATCGGAAAAGGTGCAAACCAAAAAGATATATGAAATAATCCCCATAGTAGAAGGTTAATTCCTCCAATAATCAC